>JAKSVF010000039.1 GCA_024408235.1 Bacilli bacterium | reverse complement strand
ATTTTGTCTTTATTCCAGTTGAAAACGTATCTCTTCTCACCGATTTGGGTGTATCCACTAGAGAGATAGAAACCTCCACAGTCCAAGTTGTATTTCTTGCATAAATCAACGAATCTACGCAACTGAGCATCAGCATCAGGAGCATCCGTATAAGTCATGGTTGATCCACAGTACTTAAGCGCCCATTTTGGCTGAATGATATTTCGTCCGCATAGATAAGCGAAATCATGGACGAGTGAATTAACATCTCCGAACATGACATAGAACACTAAAACGGATTCCTCACACTTGAAGGATTTGTAGATTCCGTAATAGTTGTTTAATTCTTGTCCAAAATCAAAGTCCCCATTGGAATATGTATCATAGTAAATGGAATAACATCCAACCTTATTTCTACATATGTAGAAAGGAATCTGTTTATATAAAGGATCAGACGAGTTGGCGTCGTATCCCATTGAATCGCTTGTCTCCATTCTGAAGTGGCGTTTGTTTTTGTTGATTGAACCTGTTTTATCTCCAAGACCAAATATCTCTTCGTCCTCATAACGGCTTATCGCATGATATGAGCCAGGACCCAATTCATTCTCGAAGTTATAGGATATGTATTCCCTGTCCTCGAATAAGAGTTTGCCATTCTTGTGGTAGTGCATTCTCCAGTTGTGGAGCTCGATTGTGATATCTACACCGGCAACACTAAAAGAATCTATTCCATTCTCGGAGTTCATCTTCAATATAGAAGTCTCTAAACCTTCGAGTGAAAGCTTATCTCTTCCGCATTCAGGCATTGCCGAATCGCCTGGACACACGCTGAAAGTAGGGAAGACATATTCTCCCTTTTTATACATCGCAACTCTTATGCCGTTCTTAAGACAATCAAGTCTAACGATGTTTTGTCCGCTTTCATAAACCCTATATGTTTCTTTGGACTCTATTAATTTGAAGTCGTGATTGTATTTCATCTTACTTTTAACCCGTAAATCGTATTGCAGAACAATCTGAACTTTGGAGGCTTAACCATTTTGATTTCATTAGCAAAATGCAGCGATTTTCCTGGTTTTACCACCCAAATCGGCAGGTTTTCTCCGTTTGGATTGCCGTTTTTTGCGAAATTTGAGAAGTAATCGATCATCATTTCCGAGACTTTGTAATCGTATTCCCCGTATGGTCTCCAACTCTTATTTAGTGTTCCGAATGCATATCTTAAATCCGAGGAATGGAATGCCTTATTCTTATCGCCCGGTGCATCGATATCAAAGAAGTAAGTGTAAGCGTTATTGTCCTTCGCGAACTTCATTCCTATCTTCATCATGATCAAGGCGTACATATCGTTGTTCGTATAGCCGATCATGTAATCCTTCTTGAGAGGATTCTTAATCATCTCGTCAATCGGTTTCTCGATTAGGTATCCATCGACTACCGGCATCGTGTTGTAGGTGTTGTCTTTTCTTAAATCCTTAAGTTTTTCCCAGGCATCGAATAAAGACTGGTGATCTAACGCCTTGAATTCATCTAAAGACTTAACGCCTGCGATTTCCATCAACTGATCCCAATAGTTACGGGTATCTTCCGCTCTACGCGGTAAAGCAAACTTAGGGAACAGACCCGCCCCTGACATCATGATTGCTCTATTGAATAAACCATCACATTTTTCGTTGAGGCATAAATATTGTATTGAGATCGCCCCCGCACTTTGACCCATTAAGGTTATGTTAAGAGGATCGCCTCCATAGTCAGCGATGTTTTCTTTAACCCACATCATTGCTTTCATCTGATCATCTAGACCGAAGTTTCCGTCACGTCCGTTTTTATCGGAGTTCTCCTTGTTCGTGAAGTAACCGAAGACACCTACTCTATAATTGATTGCGACCATGATAACTCCGCGTTTTGCGTATTTATCCCCATCAATGTTGGATTCTGAGTTACAGCATGAGTCAAAGCCTCCGCCGTGGATAAAGACGATAACGGGGTGCTTTTCTCCATCTTTTGGGGCCCAAATGCTGAGATTTAGGCAATCTTCACTATAAGTGTATGTATCATGCTCTCTAAATTCCTTTAAATAGAAAGCACGGGCTTTATTCTCGTAATGAGGATAATATTGCCTTTTCTGTGGACAAGCATCACCAACTTTAGTCGCATCGTAAGTCCCATCCCATCTAGTGACTAAAGAACAATATTCAAAACGGTCCGCCTTTGCGTACCTCACTCCGAGGAATTCATAACAATTCTCTCTTTCGTTGCCTTGGATACTTCCAAGCCTGGTGTGTAATATGACCATAATAACTGCCTTATGCTGTGGTCATTATATTGCTTTAGGACGATTATTGATATATCAAAGAACATTTTTCGCCCCAATATTGACCGTAGTCCAAAGGCTCCCTTTTTATTTGTGGTAAATCGGATATAATAACAAGGCTATTCAGGAGATACATATGAGCACCAAAATTGCTAATTACAGAGGACGTCAGATCGGTAAGGCTGAAATTCCTCAGACAACAGAAGAAGAATTAAACTCTGCTCTTTCCAACATTCTTCAGCAGGCAACAACAGTTGTTGCTAAAGAAGGCGCAGCTGCCAATGGAGACATCGCAAATATTGATTTCGAAGGTTTCATCGATGGAGTCCCATTCCAAGGTGGAAGAGGCGAACATTATGACTTAGAGCTTGGCTCAGGTTCCTTCATCCCTGGTTTTGAAGAACAATTAGTCGGCCACTCTGCAGGCGAAGATGTCGACGTTAATGTCTCATTCCCAGAAAACTATCATGCTGTTGAGCTTAAAGGCAAACCAGCCGTCTTCAAATGCCACATCCACGAAGTTAAGACCAAGAAGCCAGCAGAATTAACAGATGAATTCGCTAAGGCCAATGGCGCTGCTAGTGTTGATGATTTCAAGAGACGGGTCAGCGAAGAAATCAAGAATCAGAAGATTAAAAGAGCGGGCAATGAATACCTCGATAAGCTCTTGGCGGAAATCATTTCTGAATCAGAGATTGAGGCTGATCCAACTTTAGTTGAGACATATAAGAATTACTCAATAAACGTTTATTCACGTCAGATAGCTAGCATGGGCATGACGCTTGATCAGTATTTTGAGGCAACAGGCACAAACAAGGAAACCTTTATGGCTAACGTTGCAAAAGACGCCGAATTCTCCGCAAAAGTCCAGGTTGTGTTAGATGTCGTCGCAATCGAAAACAACATCATCGTCTCAGAAGAGGAATTAAACAAGAACCTCCAGTTAGTTAAAAACTACTATCATTTAAGCGATGAGCAGTTCGAAAAATTCTGCGAAGCAAAGAAAGATGAAGTCAGAAGAGACATCCTTAAAGGTATGTGCGCTGGCTACTTAATCGAGAACAACAACTAACTTATAGACGCGCTTCCTTGATGAGGCGCGTTTTTCTTACTACAATACTGCATTATGGAAAACCAATTCTCTAGAACCGAACTCATATACGGCGAAGAAGCCGTAAAAGAATTGCACGCCAAGAAAGTGGCGGTTTTCGGTGTTGGTGGAGTGGGAGGCTATGTCTGCGAGGCCCTTGCTAGGACTGGCATCGGCCATTTCGTGATAGTTGACTTCGACACCGTTTCCATATCGAATATCAATCGTCAGATAATCGCCACTCATGACACCATCGGCAAATATAAGGTTGATGTCATGAGAGATAGAATCAAATCCATAAATCCTGATGCGGAAGTGGAGGTCCGCAAATGCTTTTTCCTCCCTGAAAATGAACATGAGTTCGATTTCAGCGAATACGACTATGTCGTAGATGCCGTTGATACCGTGTCAGCGAAGATTTCTATCGTAATGAAAGCAATTGATGCCAATGTCCCAGTCATCTCATCGATGGGTGCTGGAAATAAAGTTAATCCAGCGGCATTTGAAGTCGCAGACATCCATAAGACAGACACTTGCCCTCTAGCAAGAGTCATGAGACGAGAGATGAGAAAAAGAGGTGTAAAACACCTCAAAGTGGTCTATTCCAAAGAAGAGCCGGTGACGCCTTTAAGCGATAAACCTAACGAACCCGGGAAGAAAGTAACACCTGGTTCAACCGCATTTGCCCCTAGCGCTGCGGGTCTCCTTATAGCGAGTGAAGTTGTTAATGATTTAACAAACTTCGTGCATAACTAAAGCAATACGTTTAATAAATAACAAAAGCAAAGAAAAACTCGCCTAGAGATGTTCAAAGGCGAGTTTTACTTTATATTACTTTGTAAGATCAACAAGCGCTTTAAGGTGCTCGGACAAATCTTCACCGACTGCATTATCGAAGAAGAAACGATAGAGACGTGGAGCCTGCCCGTCATCTATTTCCATGCTGTTGTTGTATCTGATTTCCAAATGCTTCTTGCCTGCGATTTCACCGATATAGGCCTTAGCCATAGTGGCAAAGAGATTGAATTCATTGATTCGAGCGAGGGCTTCTGGAGTTTCTTCGATCTCGCCGAATGTGAAATAGAGATTGATGAATCCTGATTTAGCGATTCTTCCCGTTACTGTGGCCTCGCCTTTGAAATGATCTGAAACAACATGGGTGTAGAATCTAATCATTTCATCGTTGCTTCTCTCTTCGTCTTTTGTGTAGTTGATGTTTGAGTACGTGTTGTTGATTTCTGCAAAAACGTTGTCTAAAGAATTAATCATATTTTGGTTTCCTTATTTTTATAAATTGTAACATAAACGAATGGAATAAACGCACAAAGAAAATGGCAAAGATTATATTACTGCCCTTTATTCTGATTTGGATTCTCTTTCGAATAAGCCTCTAACAACTTCTTTGCAGTTTTGGTGTTCAAACACCGCCTTATTGACCGCGTCGACTAAAGGCATTTCAACGCCGTATTTTTTAGCTAAAAGAAGTGCTGGTTTAATCGCGTGAACACCTTCGACTACCATTCCGACCTCTTTTAAGGCGTCTTCAACTGTATAGCCTTCGCCGAGCAATCGACCGAATTTGTTGTTTCTAGAGTGGACTGATGTAGCGGTGACAATCAAATCCCCAATTCCCGTTAAACCAGAGAATGTGTCTTCAAGGCACCCGCAGGCTCTGCCGAGTCTCGATAATTCAGCAATTCCGCGTGTGATAATGGCGGCTTTTGCGTTGTCACCATATCCAAGACCAGAAGAGATACCGCACGCCATTGCGAGGACGTTTTTGATCGCGCCACATAACTCGACGCCTTTGATATCAACGTTCGTGTATATGCGCATATATGGTGTTCTAAGCAACGCCTGAACGTCTTTTGCAACACGCTCATCAACGCATGATGAAACAATGCAAGTTGGCATTCGCAAGGCAACTTCTTCCGCATGGCTTGGGCCAGAAAGGGCTACAACACGGTTTTCGCCTATTTCTAGGACTTCCGAGATGATATCTGACATTGTCATCAATGTTGACTCTTCTATGCCTTTGGTAGCCGTTATTACGATTGCGTCTTCTCTAATAAGCCCCTTCATTGAAGTGACAGTGGTTCTAAGGTATTGAGAAGCAACGGCAACTAGAACGTAATCGGCATCCTTAACAGCCTCACCGATATCTGAGTAAAATAAAATAGCGTCGCTGACAATCAATCCCTTAAGGTTGGGAATTGAGTGGTTTTCTTTTATATATTCAATTTCTTGAGTGGAGTGGGACCAAACTCTAACCGAGCAACCTGCATCAAGCGCGAGATTGGCTAACGCCACGCCCCATGTTCCAGATCCAATTATCGTTATATTTTTTGCCATGGGCGAATTATACCTTTTTCCTCAAATAAGAAACAAGGTGCTAAACCGATAATAAAACACCATTTTCAAGAAGAAAATTATATTTAACAGTTGGCATCCGCTGGAACAAGGGTGCCCATCAGCAATCTTGCCAACTGTAAAGCAAGATGCTATAGTTAGGTTGCTTTTTGATTTCCCCTGGGTTTTGGCCAAGGGAATCTTTTTTATTTCAGCAGCCTAACTGGTATCGTAATAATGAGAATCGCTGCAATTGCAACGAGAACCATCTACAACCTTTCTGGCATTATTCCAGCGGATACGGAAAGCCTCTTTCATAAAAGCCCTCCACTATACTAGTAGAGGAGTTTTTCTTATTTTTTACCTAGAAATTTTGAAAATCGAAAACGCTTCATGAAAAAAGACCACTATGTGGTCTTTATTTTCCTTTTGGTCCTTTGACTTTTTCTTCTTTGTTTTGACCAAGATGCTTTCCGTTGTCCTTTTTCTCGTCGCATCCCTTTTTAGGGTTGTGATGGTGGTGGTCATGCTTATGTTTATGCTTGCAACAATCGCAGTATTCTTCTTCAGGCTCTTCAACTATTTCTTCGTATTTAGGTGTCAAAGATAAGTCTTCTTTAATTGGGGTAGTAAAATCGAATAATGATTCCCCTTTATACCAGCCGATGAAGTTGAATCCGTCCTCAACAGGAGCGGTTGGCTCTTCAACCAGATCACCGTAATTGACTACAACTGGTTCTAATTCCGTGTCTTCAAACGTTACTGTATATGTAGCTATTTCGTATTTTGGATAAGCGATTCTAGACGCTCCATAAGTCCAGATTGATTCCTCGCTAAGCTCAACATCGTCAATCGTCCACGCAACTGCTGTATACCCTTCTTTATGAGGAAGCTCTGGAAGTTCTCCAATTGCGTTTCCTCCGTAGAGAAGCTTGCTCGCTAAAACAACATTAACTTCGTCTAATTCAACATAACCGCCGTCAGTTACAGTAACATCTGCAACAGGAGATTCATCATAAGATGAGACAAAGAATCTAACTGTGTATTCGCTCCAGTCTTCCGATGAAACGGTTGTGATTTCTGAACCAAGATATGAGATTGTTGCATCGCCTTTTGCCTTGAAATTGATGTTGTAATATCTCTGGCCGGTTAATGCTTCATCCGATAATGCGAATGTTGCGCTATCTTCGACACTTAAAACTCCAACATTGGAATTGATGTCCTGGTCAAGGATATCGCCTTCCCCCTTAAGTCCATCGTAGACAATTAAATAAGCAGGGACAAACCAGGCGTGTGTTTTGCCTAATCCCTTTAAGGCACCAAATGCCATCACTGGCAATGATAATAATAAAAGTGTTTTGCTAAGTTTTTTAGTATTCATGCGCTCATTATATTACGCACGCGCTAAATATTAAAGAAAACTCCATCATTATATGACGGAGTTAAGCTTTAGTCCCCAATCGTGGAAACGTTTATTGTTATTTCTTCAAGAACGTCAAGCAACGCTTTGACGGTGTCTAAGGCGGTCAAGACGGTGACATTGTTTTCTGTCGCAGCCTGTCTAATCTTGTAGCCATCAGACTGAACGTTGATGTTAGAGATGTTTCTTGTGTTGATGATATAGGTTATATAACCTTTTCTGATACCTTCGATTATCTCTTCAGACCCTTCTGATAACTTCTTCCTGATTCTAGTTCTGATTCCGTTTTTCTTAAGATATTCGGCCGTGCCTTCTGTTGCCTCGATGTTGAAGCCGAGATTGTAGAATCTTCTCAAGAGAGGCAGTGCCTCGTCTTTATCCTGATCAGCAATTGTTGCAAAGACCGTTCCATATTGTCTAAGTTTCAAACCTGAAGCCTGCATAGCCTTATAGACCGCTCTATTTCTCTTTGAGTCGTAGCCGATTGCTTCTCCTGTTGATTTCATTTCAGGAGATAAGTAAGCATCTAATCCTCTTAATTTAGAGAAGGAGAAGGCTGGACATTTAACGTACACAATCTTCTTTTCTTCTGGATATAAGACATTGAAGCCCTGTTCTTTAAGGCTCTTGCCAATGATGACTTTTGTTGCGATATCCGCAAGAGAGTATCCCGTTGCTTTAGAGAGGAATGGGACTGTTCTAGATGAACGAGGATTGACCTCGATGATATAGACATCATCTTTATCATCTACGATGAATTGGATATTAAATAATCCAATAATTCCGATTCCTAGTCCTAATCTCTTTGTGAAATCAAGGATTGTTTCTTTGACTTTATCTGAAAGCGAGAATGGTGGATAAACGGAGATTGAGTCACCTGAATGGACGCCAGTTCTCTCGATTAACTCCATGATTCCTGGGCAAAATACGTCATGTCCGTCTGCGACTGCGTCGACTTCAACTTCTCTTCCCTGGATGTATTTATCGACTAAGACCGGTCTCTTCTCATCGATTTCGACTGCTGTCTTGAGGTATGTTCTCAACTGTTCCTCGTTGCCGACGATCTGCATTGCGCGTCCACCTAAAACGAAGGATGGTCTAACTAAGACTGGATATCCAATCTCTGCGGCCGCTTTAACTCCGGCCTCAACGTTTGTGACTGCCTGTCCTTTTGGCTGAGGGATGTTTAAAGAGATGAGCAACTTTTCAAAGGAGTCTCTATTCTCGGCCTTATCGATAGCATCGCAATCTGTTCCGACGATTTTAACGCCTCTCAGCATCAATGGCTCAGCGAGGTTAATCGCGGTCTGTCCGCCGAGTGAAGCGATGACTCCGAGTGGTTTCTCCATATGGAGAATATTCATGACATCCTCTACGCAGAGAGGCTCGAAATATAATTTGTCCGATGTCGTGTAATCGGTTGAAACTGTCTCAGGGTTGTTATTGATGATAATTGCCTCGTATCCGTTTGCCTTTAATGTCATGACCGCGTGGACTGTTGAATAATCGAATTCAACGCCTTGCCCGATACGGATAGGTCCTGAACCGAGAACGACGATCTTCTTTCTATCTGAAACGATCGATTCGTTTTCGTCTTCATATGTTGAATAGAAGTAAGGGATGTAGCTCTCAAACTCTGAAGCGCATGTATCGATCATCTTATAGACAGGGAAGATGTTGTTTTCTTCTCTTAAGTGATAGATATCGATTTCGTCCATTCCCCAAAGCCAAGCGATGGCTTTATCTGAGAATCCCATCTTCTTTGCGTCTTTGAGTACTCTAATGTCTCCGACGTTTGCTTTCAATTCATCTTCCTCGCGGATGATGTTCTTAACTTTTTCAATGAAGAGCATATCGATGCCGGTTCTATCGGCGATAACTCCGTAGTCGATGCGTCTTCTGCAGAGTTCTGCAATGGCATAGATGCGGTCATCTGTTCCTTCGTGGATGTAACTGAGCAACTTATCGCTTTCCCAGTTGTCGAATTTCTTCATATAAATATGAGATACACCAATCTCGAGAGACCTCATGGCTTTGAGCATTGATTCTTCTAGTGTTCTTCCAATGCTCATGACCTCGCCTGTTGCCTTCATTTGGGTTGAGAGGTGATTATTGGCGTCTGCGAATTTATCGAATGGGAAACGTGGCATCTTTGTGACGACATAGTCTAAAGATGGCTCGAATGAAGCAGGGGTGTTCGCGATTCTAATCTCATCTAGTCTCATGCCGACCGCAATTTTTGCGCTGACTCTAGCGATTGGATAACCTGATGCTTTTGATGCTAAAGCAGATGATCTAGAGACGCGTGGATTGACTTCGATTAGATAATATTTGAATGAATGAGGGTCTAATGCGAATTGGACGTTGCATCCGCCTTCTATCTTCAATGTTCTGATGAGTTTTAACGCGGAATCACGAAGCATGTGATATTCCTTGTTTGTGAGAGTCTGAGAAGGGCATACAACAATCGAGTCGCCTGTGTGGATTCCGACTGGGTCGATATTCTCCATGTTACAGATGGTGATAGCTGTATCATTGGAGTCTCTTATTACCTCATATTCGATTTCTTTATAACCCTTAATCGATTTCTCGACTAAGACCTGATGAACTGGAGATAACGCTAAAGCGTTTTTCATGATGAGCTCGAACTCCTCATCATTATCAGCGAATCCGCCGCCTGTTCCTCCCAATGTGAAAGCAGGTCTTAAAACAACTGGATAACCAATCTCATGAGCGGCAGAGAATCCCTCCTCCATAGAGTTTGCAATGACGGATGGGAGAACTGGTTCTCCGATTGATTCACACAATTCCTTAAACAGTTTTCTATCTTCTGCTTGCTCGATTGATTCTGATTTAGTGCCAAGCATCTCGACCTGACATTCGGCAAGAACGCCTTTCTTCTCGAGAGTGACTGCCAAATTGAGTCCTGTTTGTCCTCCGATGCCTGGAAGTATTGCGTCAGGTCTCTCACGTCTTATGATCTTCGCGATATATTCAAGAGTGAGTGGCTCCATGTAAATCTTATCCGCAACAGCCTTATCGGTCATGATTGTTGCCGGGTTGGAGTTGCATAAAACGACTTCATAGCCTTCTTCTTTGAGGGCTAAGCAAGCCTGAGTTCCTGCATAGTCGAATTCCGCCGCCTGTCCAATGACGATAGGTCCTGAGCCGATGACTAAGATTTTCTTTATATCTGTTCTCTTTGGCATATTACTTTCCCTCCTTCATTAAACGGATGAACTTGTCGAATAGGTATGAGCTATCCTGAGGTCCTGGAGCGGACTCCGGGTGATACTGGACTGAGAAGATTTTGTCTTCTTTGCATTCAACGCCTTCAATCGTGTTATCAAGTAAATTTATGTGGGTTTTGACGAGTTTTGTGCCTTTTAATGAGTCATCATCAACCGCATAGGAGTGGTTTTGAGAGGTTATTTCCACTTTTCCGGTCTCTAAATTGAGGACTGGGTGGTTGCCGCCTCTATGTCCGAATTTAAGCTTGTATGTCTTCGCGCCATAGGCTAAAGAGATGAGCTGGTGTCCTAAACAGATGCCGAACATCGGGTACTTGCCATGGAGTTTTTTGACCATCTCGATAACGCTTGTGACATCCTCTGGGTCACCAGGTCCATTTGAGATGAAGATGCCATCTGGATTCATCTCGATGATCTTCTCTGCTGACATGTCGTGTGGGACGACGGTGACATTGCATCCTTTCTTATTTAAAGAACGGACGATGTTGAGCTTGATTCCGCAGTCGATTGCAACGACATTGAACTGAGGGTCCTGAGTTCTTGAATACCATCTCTTTTTGCAGCTTACTTTGCTAACTGCGTCACGAGGGACTGGAGTTGCTTTTATTCTATCCAATGCGACTTCCTTTGGGGTGTCCACGCTTGTGATGATTACCCTTCTAGAGCCTTTATCTCTTATTGATCTCGTCAATTTTCTCGTATCGACGCCGGAGATTCCTGTGATATGGTTCTCCTCCATGATCTCAGAGAGTGTTTTCGTGTATCTGAAGTTTGATGGGATATCGTTGTATTCCCTTACGATGAGACCGCCGATAGTAGGGGTCTTTGTCTCATTATCTTCATCGGTGATGCCGTAGTTTCCAATCAATGGATATGTCATGACGACACTCTGATATGTGTATGATGGGTCGGAAATAATTTCCTGATAACCGACCATTGATGTGTTGAAGACGATTTCCGTTACCTTTTCCTCAACCGCGCCGAATGAGTATCCGTAATACTCTTCGCCATCTTCCAAGACGATTTTACAATCGAAGTCTTTAACCATGTTGAACCTCCTATATATCTTTAAAAAAAGACGGCTCCCCCATTAGAGAACCGAGAAACGTGAGATATTTGAATATCCAAGAGGAAGTGGTGAGAAAAGAAAACAATCCCCACGGGTCTCGCTAAGGATTGTTATTAGTCTGATTTCCTTCATAGACCTACCTCCTGAATGAAGATGGATTTAATCCGGGATTTATTTATAACATCATCATTTATATATGTGTGTATGAAAGTGCATACACGCGCTTGATTTTTCATAAAAGTTAATAAAAACCCCAGATGTTCAAATCCGGGATTGATTTATTGTTCGATGAATCTTATCTCTTCTTCGCTTAGCGGATTATCTAGCGCTTCTAGATTAGCTTTCATCCTGTTCTTATTGGTTGTTCCGATGACAGGGAACACGTTAGCGCCTTTAGAAACTAAATAGCTTAACGAGACGCTTGCAACGGTCATGTTCTTTCTCTCTGCGATTATCTCGATGTTTTTGAGCGTTCCGAGGTTTGCGGCATTCAAGTACGCCTTCCTTGACCATTTGTCTACAGCTTTCCAAGTCGATGAGTCGCCAGATTTTACTCGGCCGGTTAAGAAACCTCTAGCAACAGGGGAGTATGACATCATCGGTATCTGCGTTTCCTTATAGAAAGCAATCTCTTTCTCGTTTCTGGATATAGATACGCATCCATCTCCGCCACCCCATGGGTCTCTTACCCATTTGACCGCGGTCATGTTGTTGGAAACCATCGAGATTGGCTCCCAGCCGTTTTCTTCGCAAATCTTGTTTGCAGCCTCAATTCTTTCTTTAGTCCAGTTTGAGACTCCATAATGCTTAATTTTTCCTGCGACGACGTACTCGTTGACGATTCTAAGCATTTCTTTTAGATCACATCTCTTGTCATCTCTATGGAATAAGTAGCAATCGATATGTGTTCCCAACGCTTTTAAAGATGCCTCAATGTCATGTTTTAAACATCTTGGTTTCATCCTCGAGAACGGATAGGGAAGACAACCTTTTGTATATACAAATATTTTGTCTCTGTTATTTCTTTCTCTAATCCATTTGCCCAACACTTCTTCGGACTTTCCATATCCTCTAGCAGTGTCGAAAACGTTGATGCCAAGTTCAAACATCTCGTCTAGAAGCTCATTACAATCCGCTCCACGTTTGAAGGGCTTAGAATCGCACCCTAAAGCGATAGGTGAGGCTAAAAAGCCTAATAAATATTTCTTCATGTCTTTATTGTAAATGTAACAGGAAAAAACTTGTATTCATTTTTCCAAGAGCTATTAGCTGATTGCTAAAAAATTTTTATCACAATTTTTGTCTCTATTATATATCTACTACAGATACTATATTACTAAGTAATAGAGACAACATTCTGAGGGGTAATTTAGGCCTATTGCAAACCAATATTTTTATGCATAAGATATGCCCTGCAGATGGCAAAGACTAGAGAAGTAGACCAAAACATAATCAAGGCACTTAAGGCCATAACGTTACCAATCTTGATAAAAGATAACGTACGGGTGATATTTGCCGAGGAAGGTAGGAATCAGACTAGATTTGAACACATCGCCGATAAGAAACATAGATTGAAGATCAGCGATATTGAGTGCATCGAGAAAATATTAAAGAAGCCAAGTTTAGTCATCGATTCGAAAAAGAGAGATCAATCGAAAATCTTTTATGGAAGGCGTAAGGGCAACAGAAAGCCTCCCTATCTAAAAATTGTTATAGATTTCCGCAACGAAAAGTTAGGAAAAATTAAAACGGTTTATAGAGTCAAAAAGCTTGGTGCTTGATTGGAGGGAAAAAGAATGTAGAATAATGTTATCAAAGGTGGAGATTGAGCCAGCGACCACGGCGGATCCTTCGGGTTCGGACATTGCGATCTAGGGAGTGGCTCACCTAGTTGATAACTTTATAAAGATAAGAGCGGAATCATAACCGCTCTTTTTCTTTTATCTATTGTAAATGAAGGATGTGATTTTCTCTGGCGTCTCTTTACAACCGTTTGAGAACCAGTAATCAACAGTGAGGATTAAACTTTCGGTTAATCTAGTGATTTGCAAAGCTTCAGGAACACCATTCCAGGTTATCATTCCCGATTTTACAATCCTCTCGGAAATCGGTCTGATATGGTCTCTTAGATCCTGATAGAACTGATGCTTGCACTCACATGAGATAATCGTGGTAATCAAATCTTTTTCATCGTGTAAGTGGTAGAGTATATGGGTGATTAAGTGTGAGTAATCAAAGATATCGGTCTTCGAGAAGTCGTGTGTTTCTTCTTCCTGAAGTGAATGAGAGAAAACATGTTCAAAGATATGGCTTGAAATGGATGACAATACTTCCTCTTTGGACTTGAAGTGTGCGTAGAAAGTGGAACGTGATACCCCGGATGCTTTGAGGATATCTTCGATTGTCATATCGGTAAAAGTGACACTGCCTAACGCTTTTGCGAACCCGCTATATACTGCCTGACGAGTTTTAAGAATTCTTTTATCCATAATATTCAAACCCCTTGTTCGAAAACTTTACAAATATTCTACACTGCGTTCGATAAAA
>JAKSVF010000038.1 GCA_024408235.1 Bacilli bacterium | reverse complement strand
TAACCCAACATCTCACGACACGAGCTGACGACAACCATGCACCACCTGTGTGAGGGTATTATCTCCTTATCTCTAAGGCCTTATCCTCCATGTCAAGATCTGGTAAGGTTTTCCGCGTAGCGTCGAATTAAACCACATGCTCCACTACTTGTGCGGGGTCCCGTCAATTCCTTTAAGTTTCAGTCTTGCGACCGTACTCCCCAGGCGGATGACTTAATGCGTTAGCTTCACCACTGCCTCACGGCAATAGTTAGTCATCATCGTTTACAGCGTGGACTACTAGGGTATCTAATCCTATTTGCTCCCCACGCTTTCGTGACTGAGCGTCAGTATCGTCCTGGTAAACCGCCTTTGCCACTGGTGTTCTTCCGTATATCTACGCATTTCACCGCTACACACGGAGTTCCGTTTACCTCTGACGTACTCTAGCTAGGCAGTTTTCAGAGCTATATAGGGTTGAGCCCTACGCTTTCACTCCAAACTTACCTTGCCGCCTGCTCACTCTTTACGCCCAATAATTCCGGATAACGCTCGTAACCTACGTATTACCGCGGCTGCTGGCACGTAGTTAGCCGTTACTTTCTGGCGAGGTACCGTCAGACCTCAGGCATTTCCTCCTGAGATAATTCGTCCCTCGTAACAGAGCTTTACAATCCGAAGACCTTCATCACTCACGCGGTGTTGCTCGGTCAGGCTTTCGCCCATTGCCGAAAACTCCCTACTGCTGCCTCCCGTAGGAGTATGGGCCGTGTCTCAGTCCCATTGTGGCCGGTCATCCTCTCAGATCGGCTATGCATCCTCGCCTTGGTGGGCTGTTATCCCGCCAACTAGCTAATGCACCGCAGGTCCATCCCTAAGTGACGCTTGAAAGCGCCTTTCAAACAAAAATCATGCGATCTCTGTTGTTATCCGGTATTAGCCAAACTTTCGTCTGGGTATCCCAGTCTAAGGGGCAGGTTACCTACGTGTTACTCACCCGTTCGCCACTAGGCTCCGAAGAGCCTCGTTCGACTTGCATGTATTAGGCACACCGCCAGCGTTCATCCTGAGCCAGGATCAAACTCTCAAATAAGTTGATCTATAAATCTCAATTTTAATTAAATGAATTATCTGGTTATTGTTTTGATTCTTAAATGAATCGACGTTAGTGTATGTTGTACATCTGTTTAGTTTTCAAAGATCAGTTTGCACGCCACAGCTCTGTGTTCGGTACTCCCGAATTTCGCGTGCTTGGATACTATATTCTTTTCCTTGATGGATGTCAACAATCTTTTTTAAGATTTTTTTAACATCCTCAGGAGAAGCTATCTATCAGCTCACCAAGGGGTTGGTTCCTCTCGTTGAGCGCAAGCAAAATGATACTCTTTTCTATTTATTACGCAACTACTTTTTTTAATATTTTTTCACTTTTTTTAAAAACACAGATGCCATCGAACTTTTTTCTTAACAATTATCTTATTTTTCCTTTCGGCGCGTACGCACGCACGTATTTAATACATATAGGTATGCGCATATACACGCACACGTACGCGTATAATTAATATAAATAGATAACAAAAAAGGCCCCGATCACTCGGAGCCTAATTGTTCTTTATCGTTTGCTCTTTCCAAAGATTATTATGACTATTCTTAATATCTTCCAGAAAAGATACATGAAGTCAGTATATAAGGTAAACGCGCAGGTTAGAGCTAAGGCGTTTGTTAATTCGTAACCGTCATCAATCCTATTCTTTACGTTGTTGGCGTCAATAATGATATATAAGGACGCGACTATGAAGAATATAAAGGATATAAGAGGATAGGCGAATAAGAGGGTTGTTGGAAATACCAAATACCAAATACCAAATGTGAAGAAATGAATGAGCATTCCCACTCCAATTATAGTTAGAGCAAGTCTAGCACCTTTCACTCTGCCCTTGGATAGATAGCCGATTCCAAAGCATATAAGGAACGCAATGGCTGTAATGCCTAAGGCCAATCCAATCGCGAATGGTTCGACACCTAACGCTACTACTGAACCAAGGGATAAACCTTGGGTCAAGATGTAGACAACATACCAAACAATTGGTGTTTTATGGCTTTTCCAAGCCCACGCAGTTGCGAAGATGGAAACCAATAGGGAGGAGAGCAATGCGATGACTAATACGGCCAAAAGCACCACTAATCCTGTCTCATTTAGATATCCAGCCCCATCCGAGAAGAAGTGCAAAAGCATTCTTCCATAGACCCAGCCAACTAAGCCGGTGAACAGAACCGCTAAGCCTGTAAATCCTAAGACCTTGTTAACAAACAGGCCTTCCTTGCCTACCTGGCTTTCTTCTGTGTAGGAGAATTCCATTAAGCAACCATTCCCTCAATTAAGCCTTTATAGCTAACTGGGTCAAGGGATGCTCCACCGACGAGTGCGCCGTCGATGTCTTCAGCGCTCATATATTCAGCAACGTTAGTTGGTTTGACTGATCCACCGTAGAGGATTCTCATATCAACAGCGACATTTCCGAATAATTCGCGAAGTGTGCGTCTGATGAAACCGATTGTGTCCTCAGCGATTTCTTTTGAAGCTGAACGGCCAGTACCGATAGCCCAGATTGGTTCGTAAGCGATGACAACCTTAGCTGCTTCTTCTGGAGTTAAGCCAGCAAGACCTTCTTTGATCTGCTGAGCAACCCATTTCTTGGTCTCGCCTTTGTCGAATGTCTCTAAAGACTCGCCACAGCAATAGACTGGGACCATGTCATTTGCAAGTAAAGCTTTAATCTTGGCGTTGCAAGCTGCTGAAGTTTCGCCGTTGTATTCGCGTCTTTCTGAGTGTCCAAGGATAACCCAAGAAATACCGCAAGCCTGAAGCATTGGGATTGAAACTTCGCCTGTGTATGCGCCAGAAGCGTGCTCATTGCAGTTCTGAGCTGCAACGATGCACTTTGGGTTGATGTTCTCTTTGACTGTTGTTAAGCAGACAAATGTTGGAGCAACACCAACTTCAATATCGTGAGCGACTGCAAAGTCGACCATTTCTCCAGCTGCTAAAGCGAATGCCTTAGCCTCTGCTGGGGTCTTGTTCATCTTCCAGTTGCCTAAAAGTAATTTCTTTCTCATTTTTGAGATTTTCCTTATTTAAGAACGTCAACGCCTGGGAGGTGTCCATCGTTCTCAATCATTTCGAGAGATGCACCACCGCCTGTTGAGACGTGTGAGAATTCAGACTTGAAACCGAACTGTTTGACTGCTGAAGCTGAGTCGCCACCACCACAAACTGTGAATGCCTGACCCTTGATTCCAGCGATTGCTTCGCAAACTGCGATTGTTCCAGCCTGGAAGTCCTTCTGTTCGAAGACGCCCATTGGGCCATTCCAGAAGACTAATTTAGCCTTAGCGATCTCTGCTTTATAGAGTTCCTGGGTCTTTGGACCAATATCAAGTCCTTCAAATCCTGCTGGGATTCCTTCTGCTGCAGTAACTGTCTTGATTGTTCTTGGAGCTGTTTCATCGAAGTTGTCTGAAACGATTGAGTCAACAGGGAGAACGATCTTGCCTGATGCATAGCATGTCTTTGCATATTCAAGCTGGTCTGCTTCGAATGGTGAGTTACCGATTTCTTCGCCAAGAGCCTTCTTGAATGTGTATGCCATAGCACCACCGATGATGATCTTGTCACACTTCTTTGAGAGTGTTTCGATGACTTTGATCTTATCGGAAACCTTGAATCCGCCGAGGATTGCGATGTATGGACGATCTTCGTCCTTAACTTCGACGCAACGTGTGAGGTTCTCAACTTCCTTGATCATGAGGTAGCCAAGTGCAACTGTCTTGCCTTCTGCTTTGAGGATTGAAGGAACGCCGACTGTTGAAGCGTGTGCACGATGTGATGAGCCGAATGCATCCATGACGAATAAGTCTGCGAGTGATGCCCATTCTGCTGCTAATTCTGGATTGTTCTTCTCTTCACCCTTTTCATAACGTGTATTCTGGCAGAGAAGGATTTCGCCGTTCTGGAGGCCAGCGACTGCTGCCTTTAATTCTTCGCCGCGTGTTGCTGCGCAGAATTTAACTGTTGTTCCAGGAACGAGTTCTGCTAATGCACCAGCGACTGGAGCCATGTCATTAGCTTTCTTCATTTCTTCGATCTTAGCTGGATCTGGTTCTTTCCATTTGATCTTTCCTAAGTGTGACATTAAGACGACCTTTGCGCCTTTTCCTGTGAGCTCTGTGATTGTTGGAAGAGCTGCTTTGATACGGTTGTTGTCACGGATAACACCGTTCTTCTGAGGGACATTGAAGTCGACACGGACGTATACGACCTTGCCTTCGATGCCTGTTAAATCTTTGACTGTAAGCATAATTTTTAGATTTAAAATCTCCTTGCGATTGGGATTATAACACATCTAATTGATGTGTAATAACGATATAAATAAAGAATTACTGAAAAATAAAACCTTCCAGCGCTGTGGGAGGAAGGTTTTGTTCTTTTTTTCAGGTAATTCCGAAAACTAATTAGCAGTTTTCAGCGAAGTACTTGATTGTACGGACCATCTGAGATGTGTATGAGTTCTCGTTGTCATACCATGAGACAACCTGAACTTCGAAGAGTCCGTCGCAGATCTTGCTGACCATTGTCTGAGTTGCATCGAAGAGTGATCCGTACTTCATGCCGATAACGTCTGAAGAAACGATCTGGTCTTCGTTGTAACCATAAGAAGCGCCGTTTGCATATGTTGCTGCAGCAGCCTTCATAGCAGCGTTGATTCCGTCTTTTGTGAGTTCATCAGCTTTGACAACAGCTGTGAGGATTGTTGTTGATCCGGTTGGGACTGGAACTCTCTGAGCTGAGCCGATGAGCTTGCCGTTTAATTCTGGGATGACGAGTCCGATAGCCTTTGCAGCGCCTGTTGAGTTAGGAACGATGTTTGCAGCACCTGCTCTTGCTCTTCTTAAGTCGCCTTTTCTGTGTGGGCCGTCGAGAATCATCTGGTCGCCTGTGTAAGCGTGGATTGTGCTCATGATACCTGACTGGATTGGAGCATAATCATTTAATGCTTTAGCCATTGGAGCTAAGCAGTTTGTTGTACATGAAGCTGCTGAGATGATTGTGTCACCTTTGACAAGTGTATTTTCGTTAACACCGTAGACGATTGTTGGGAGGTCATTTCCTGCTGGAGCAGAGATAACGACTTTCTTAGCGCCTGCATCGATGTGTGCCTGTGATTTTGCCTTTGAGCAGTAGAAACCTGTGCACTCGAGAACGACATCGACATCGAGAGCTCCCCATGGGAGGTTCTGTGCCTTTGGTTCTGCGTAAATTGTGATTTCCTTGCCATCAACTGTGATTGATCCTGGAGTGACGACTGTCTTTCCGTCTTCTGCAAGAACTGGTTCCTTTGATGAAACTGTGTGTAAGTTCTCACCGATACGGCCTGTATAACCACCCTGAGCTGTATCGTACTTTAATAACTGAGCCAACATTTTTGGGCTTGTTAAATCATTGATAGCGACGATTTCATAACCTTCTGCACCAAACATCTGTCTGAATGCTAAACGTCCGATTCTACCAAATCCGTTAATTGCAACTTTAACTGACATCTATATGTCCTCCTTGTTTATTGCGTATAAGATTATATAAACAAATTGAAAGTAATGGAATATTAATCCGTACTTTTTTATTGTTTTCTACTCTTTAGAGTAAAGATTCTAGGTCCTCAACCCCTTTAAAGAGCTCTTCAAGCGTCACATTAAGGCCCTTTGCAATCTTGTTAAGGACCATCACACTTGGATTTCTCTCCCCTCTTTCTAAATCAGAAAGATAGTTTTTAGTTATATCGGAATCTAAAGCCAAGTCCATCTGAGACAAATGCCTCTCGTTCCTTAAATATCTAATTCTTTTCCCTAATTGAACAAGGATAGACATGTCATCAGTTTTCATTTTTAGTCGCCTCCTCGTACATCACGTGTAGCGCTCGGAAAAGATGATTAATATTAGATTTAGATATCTCGGTGTTTAATTCTTCAGATAGCATAACCGCCAACTCATCTAGCGTTGAATCCTGGTGAGCAAGTCTAAGCTGCATGAGATGCCTAAGCTTGAGATTTCTTATAGCAAAGAGTCCTCCATGAGCCTCAAAATATTCGATTTCCATTACCTGTCTCTCGGCTGCCTTTAAGGTCTTTCCAAAGTTGGCCGTGTCAAGGTTTTGAAGTCTATTATCAACGTTAGCGAAGTCCCTATCGATACGGACATTCTCGAACTCCAAACACTGCTCTTTTGCACCGATTAAAATCATAAAATCCGAGATTTGAGCGGATTTTTTGATGTATATGACGTATTTGTTACGTCTTTTTGTTATTTTGCTCTCGAATTCAGCAGGTAGTGATTTATTCCATGTTCTCGATAACCACTTAGCGTATGACTCATTGCCAACCTCGATTTCAAGATGATAGTTTGTTGAGACTGGGTCGTTAACAGAGCCAGAAGCAAGGAAAGCGCCAGCCATGTAGCCAGATCCTTTTGAGTAATTACCCGCCATTTCTTTAGGGAATGTATTAAAGAAATAATCGATGCCAAGGTCGTTGACTATTTCCTCTCCGCCTTTATCAACGATGACATGATAGACAACCCTCTTTAAAAACGATGCGCTTCTAGTATATGAGAACCTGACATCAACTCCATAAAGTTCATGGAGATATTGATATATGGTCTTTGCAATTGCGGATATTTCAGAGGAAACCTCTAATTTGCCATCCATCAAACCGAGGTATCCATTGTTCCACAAGAAAGCGGCGAGGAAAGCTTTCTTCTCCACATCATTTCGTGGGTATCTAGCGGATTCCTCTTTTACTTTTTGAGCAAAGGAGATATGGGATGGATCTCTCATCTTTTGAGCTTCCTTAAATATGAAGAGATGCCGGTTGAAGCAATTGCACCATCACTGCACGCAGTGACGACTTGTCTCAGCCTCTTATCTATAACATCTCCGATCGCGAATAAGCCAGGGATTTCACTCATCATGGAAGAGTCAACAACGATGAAACCGTTCTTTGTCTTTAACCCTAAAGGAGCAAGGAATGCAGACGCACTCTTCTCTCCTGATAAAGGGAAAATGGCAGAGCAACTAATATCTCTATCTTCTAACGAAATAGAGGTAACCGCCGTATCACCCTTAATCTCATTGATTTTAACGTTATAAGAAATGTCGACATTTGGTTTATTTACCAAACTCTCGAATAATGCAGAAGAGCTATTGACATCGGCTTCATCGACTAGGAAATAAACCTTGTTGACCAAGTTAGCTAAATACAGAGCCTCTTCTACTGCTTTTTCGTTATGTCCGACAACGACTACATCTTTGCCTTTGAAAAGAGCGCCATCACATGTAGCGCAATAAGATACGCCCTTGCCATAGAATGCTTTCTCGCCTTTGATTGTAGGAACGTTTGATAAACCAGTTCCAACCGCAACTGCTAAAGCTTCATAAGTCTCAAAGTCAGTTGTAACAATGAACTTTTCATTTTCTTTCCTAACATCACTTACATCTCCGTAGTCAATTGAGACGCCTAAATCAGTAACGGATTTAATTAATGCGCTGGCAAGTTCAAATCCGCTGAGTGTAGAGAATCCTGGATAATTGCCAACTTCTGCTATGTTTAATAGTTTTCCCCCTGGAGCGGATTTATCGATAATGACAAAAGGAATTCCTGCTCTCTTTAAATAAAGAGCAAGGCTAAGTCCGGCAGGTCCAGCACCAATTATTAATACATCTGTATGCATCATTTGGCATCCTCCAAAATTGCGAAGAAATCGCGATAATCCTTGATGAAATATCTAGGATTGAAATCATCCCCCACCGGAGGAAGTCTATGTGGAGGGATGGTGGAAATCATACAATCAATTCCAGCGTTTTTCGCAGTCTGATAATCATAGATTCCATCTCCGACATAAAGGATATCTTTCTTGTTCGTGATACCCGTCTCTTCCATTATCTTATAAACGCCTTCTGGGTCAGGTTTATAATGAGGGACATCACCTCCGGAGATGACATAATCAAAAAGATCAACCATCTTTAAAATTTCTAAAGACATCTCACAGTGTTTTCTCTGCTTATTTGTGTTGAGAGCCACTTTGATCCCTCTTCTTTTGCATTCATCAATAACGTCTCTAACGTATGGGTAGGCAGTTCCGAATTCCCAATAGTATTTATGAGAAATCTCAAAATATTTAGCCCTTACTTCTTCTAAAGGCAGGTCAGGAAATTCGCCCGTTATCGATTCGGTTAATGACGGTCCTGAAAACGAAAGAAGCTTGTTGATTGTTGGAGTGTAATCTGGCTTATAGATTTTGAAGAGATCAGTCCAAGTCATGACAAGAACCAAATCAGAATCTAGGACCGTTCCGTCCATATCCCAAATAACGAGTTTATACACTATTCGGCCTCCTCGGCTGATAAAGGCTCTTCGGCATCTTTCACCGGTTTTTCCTTCTTAGGGAGTTTAGCCCAGGCATAGCCGCATCCTGCAGCACCTGCGCATAGAGAGATCAATCCGGTTAAAACGAATCCATATGATGGGTTATAAGAAAGTTCTGCGCCGCTTTCATCAATTGTGAAATTCAATCCCTTATTTGACAACATGAACATTCCAAAAGCAACAAACGAGAGAAGAATCGCAGCGTAAACTAGGTATTGCTGGTATTTAGAATCTTTTAAGAAAGCAGAAACCAAATAAACGATTCCCGCAAGAATTACGGCGATAAATGCGATTAAGGCAACATTTCCGCCTTTATTGAACATGATATCAAAACCGCTGAATACTGCAGGAGCTTCATTTACGGATTTAGCAACCGTTATGGATTTAAGAACAGGGAACACCAATGAAACTAACGAAAGAGCGCCGGCAATAGGGAGCACTATCTTTTTTGCATCTCTAGCCGTTGATAAATCTTTCATGTGGCAAAGGAGCATGATAGCGACACCAATGAAGATATATGCAAGAGAGTTGCAGATGCTCCATGAGTTATCCATACCCATGTTGTAAGTTGAGTTACGGAGTGGTTCTAAGATGAAACGAACAATTCCATACCAAGCGAAATATGAACCGGTCAAATCGCCATCGACAACCCATTTCTTAAGGCCCTTTCCAACTCCGAATCTAATGATGAAATATCCGGCGATATTGATAAGAGATTCAATGAAGCAAAGAGGTACATTTATGTATCCGGCACCAAGTGACTGACCAGAGCCGTTGTAGTTCATCTGTTGGAGTATCCAGTTTGGTAAGAACTGCCATGCAGTGCCCTCGATCGCAACTTTGGCACCATAAACTTCGATATTTGTGAAGTTGCCCATTCTGCCAACAGCTTGAGCAAGGAGAATCGTTGGAACAATGAAATCAGCGACCTTTCTCATGTTCCAATCTCTATGAGTAAAGTGAACCATTAAGAATCCTGCAACAAATCCGAATAAGGCGCCGCCTAAGATGGTTAAACCACCGTTCCAAATTTGGAATGCATCAGGGAATAAATGGCCAGCGAATTCTCTTTCATAGTTACCGACAACATACCAGATGCGAGCGCCTAATATTCCTGAAAAGAAAGCGAGAATTCCAACAACATCAATCGTTCCATGTTTGCCGTACTCTTGATAAAGCTTGTGGTCAGAAATCCAATAACAAATTCCAAAACCCAAAAGGATGAATAATGCATAGAACGCAAGCTTAAAGCCACCATACATATATGTAGCGGAGGCAGAGAATCCATCAACAGGTTCCCAAATCATCCCGTTCGCTGTAGCCGTAAAATGGAATCCGGTCTCATCGATTCCGAATCCAGACCACAAAGGATAAACAAGATATGAGCCAATTCCGCAGCTCCATACAAGGAAAGAGACGACGAGAACAGGGATAGAAATAAACATGATCTTTGATGCAAGTTTCTTCTGATTTTCATCGAAGTTGACTTTGTAATATCTGAGTCTAAATGTAAAAACCAGCGCAAAAATTGAGAATGTAAGGAAGATGATTCCGATTACCATCATAGCCATTTGGAGAGGGAAATTGATTGTTTTTCCTTCAAACACTCCAGTCGTGTACTGAGACTTGTCAGCCCATTTGAACTGAATAGCGCATCCAATATTCGCGATTAATGTTCCAAGCGAGCCTGCAGCAGCTGTTGCAATGAATGTATAGAGCCTCTTCTTGATCATCTTGGTCTTTTTTGACTTTACGAAGATTCTATCTCTATAGACAAAATATCCGATTGAAGCAACGAGCAAGAGTAAACCGACAATTATTAACGCTAAACCCATACTATTCTACCTGTCCTTTCTCTTTTGCAATTCTTAAGGTCTCTTTGAGGAATTTACCTGTATACGAACCCTCTACTTCGCACACTTCCTCTGGCGTGCCTTTGGCCACGATATCTCCGCCCCTGAAGCCTCCTTCAGGTCCGATATCAATAATATAGTCTGCAACTTTGATAACATCTAAGTTGTGTTCGATAACGATTACTGTATCTCCATGATCGACGATATGCTGAAGAATCTTGATTAATCTAGCGATATCGTCAGCGTGAAGACCGGTTGTAGGCTCATCCAAAATATAAACCGTTTTGCCAGTTGGCTTTTTCTGAAGTTCAAATGCGAGTTTAACGCGTTCAGCCTCGCCTCCGGACAATGTTGTTGCTGGCTGACCGAGTTTTATATAACCAAGTCCCACGTCATAAAGAGTCTTGACTCTCTTATAGATAGAAGGCCTATTCTCGAAGAAATGCATAGCCTCCTCTACCCTCATCTCAAGGACATCATAGATATTTTTGCCTTTGTAATAGCACTCTAGTGTGTCCATGTTGTAGCGCTTGCCATCGCATTCATCGCACTTGACGTATACATCCGGCAAGAAATTCATAGGGACATAAGTAACGCCAGCGCCCTGACACTTCTCGCATCTGCCGCCAACGACGTTGAAGGAGAATCTTCCTTTGTCGAAACCACGTGCTCTAGCATCTGCGGTCTCTGCAAAAACGGCACGTATATCATCGAATAATTTTGTGTATGTTGCAGGGTTGCTTCTTGGAGTTCTTCCGATTGGTTCTTGTGTGACATTTACAAGCTTATCAACATGCTCCAATCCCTGAATTGAGCCATATTCGCCAGGATTTGTATCAGCTTTGTTAAGTTTTTGAGCCAAAATCTCGCTCAAAGTCTCATTAACGAGCGATGATTTACCTGAACCTGACACACCTGTAACCACCGTAAACGTGCCCAAAGGGAACGAAACATTAATGTTTTTGAGGTTATGATTCTTGCAGCCTTTTAAAGTGAGTTTCTTTCCGTTTCCTTTTCTTCTCACTTTTGGAACAGGAATATACTTACGGCCGCTTAAATAATCGCCGGTGATTGAGTTTTCGTTATTGATGCAGTCTTCTACAGACCCGTTCGAAATAATGGTGCCGCCGTGAATACCAGCGCCTGGTCCAATATCCACTAAACAGTCAGCCTCACGCATCGTATCCTCGTCATGTTCGACGACAATTAATGTGTTGCCTAAATCTCTCATTCCTTTAAGGGTCTTGATTAGTTTGGCATTGTCTCTTTGATGCAAGCCGATTGAAGGCTCATCAAGAACATATAAAACTCCAGAAAGTCTTGAGCCAATCTGTGTTGCTAAACGAATACGCTGAGCTTCGCCACCAGATAAGGTAAGAGCCATTCTATCAAGCGTCAAATAGTCAAGTCCGACGTTTAAAAGGAACTCTGCCCTATTTCTTATTTCCTTAAGAACAAGGTTTGCAATCTTTAAATCGTTTTCGCTTAAAACGTTTCTTGTCTCATCGCACCATGCGACAAGCTTATCAATTGTTAAACAGGTTGCTTCATAAATGTTTAAATCATTAACTCTAACGGATAGGGTTTCTTTACTTAATCTAGCTCCATTACACGTATCGCAAAGCGAGTCTCTCATGTAGCTTGCATAGTATTCGAGCATGAATTTGGATCCGGTATCAGAATAAAGTCTTTCGATTCTTTTTTTGATGCCCTCTATATATCCCTTCTTGTTCATGGTGTTTCCATTAACAGTGGTAATCTTATGATCAATTTCTCTATCAGAACCGTTTAAAAGAATGTCCTTTTCTTTTGCTGTAAGTTCATTCCATGGGGTATTGAGACCGATTTTATACGTTTTCGCGAGGAATTCCATTTCCTGCCATTCAATGTTTTTCGTACCAACGGTGTTCTTGAAGTAGCGGATAGCGCCTTGCATCAATGTCTTCGTTGGATCTGGGACAAGTAAATCCTCTGCTACTGCCTGCCTAATTCCTAATCCTTTGCAATCTGGGCAATATCCCTGTGGAGCGTTAAAAGAGAATAATCTTGGTTCAAGCTTAGGAACCGAGAATCCGCATTCTGGACATGTGTGATGGCTTGAGACAAGTCTCTCCCCTTCTGGAGTGTAGATGATCAGATAACCGTGGCCCCAGTCTAAAGCGAGTTCAACGTCTTCTGATGCGCGTGAACGAATCCCGTCCCTAATGACTAGACGGTCAATAACGATGTCAATATCATGTCTCTTGTTCTTGTCGATTTCCGGAAGCTCGTCAACCGTATAGAACTCTCCATCGATTCTCAATCTCTGGAAACCGGCAACCTTAACTTTATCGAGAGTGTCTTTATGGGTTCCTTTCTCATGTCTAACGATTGGAGCAAGAATCTGGAGTCTGGTGCCTTCCTCATGAGAGGTGATAATTTCAACCATCGCGGTTGGAGAAAACGAGATGATTGGGACATTGTGTGTTGGGCAATATGGAACGCCTATTCTTCCAAATAAAAGACGCAAGAAATCATATATTTCGGTTACAGTTCCTACTGTTGATCTCGGGTTATGTGATGTTGTTTTTTGATCGATTGAAATTGCAGGCGAAAGACCTTCGATAGAGTCGACATCTGGTTTGTCCACCCCTCCCAAGAACTGTCTTGCGTATGGAGATAGGGACTCGACATATCTTCTCTGTCCTTCAGCATAGATGGTATCGAATGCCAAAGTTGATTTACCTGAGCCTGATACTCCGGTAAATACTGTGAGTGTGTCTTTTGGGATGGCGATGTCCACGTTTTTGAGGTTATTTTCCCTCGCGCCTTTAACAATAATAAATTTTCTTGAGTCCATAATCGTAGGTATTATACCTTACGATTCATAATTCCGTAACTAGGACACACCGAAAAGTGTGGAATATTTTGCTAAGAGCGAGGAGATGAAAATATGAAGTGCCATGACAACCGCATATAAAATCTAAGATTATAAAAATGGAAAATTATTTGTGACTAATGTCAAATCCATTGCTTTCAAAAGTAATTTGGCATGATTCACTCGCAAAACAAAAAATAGCGAGAACAATAAATAACGCCGGTATGATTTGTAAATAATACATTTCTCTCCTAAATAAGACAAAATAGAACTGGATTACTAAGTCAAAACCGACTGCTACAAAAAGCGAAAAAGAAGTTGCTTTTAGGGGCTTTAATGCAAAGAAAGTGTATACAGAGAGAAACAAACCAACGATAAAAATGAATATAGTTTCAAAACTCCCAGAGAAAATAGTAGTTACAGCCTGATGAACTAGAAAAATAATAAGACAGGAAAGGATACATTTTTTGGGCATTCTTGGATTGATTCCCTTTTTCATGCAAATTACACCATTTTTTAGGACAATAAAAATGCCAAATGCGCACACCGATACATGAAGAATCACGTTTGAAATGACAGTGAGGTAATGTGGTCCGGTATAGTAGAACATACAGAGGATTATAGACAAAGGAATGAATACTAAATTAAGGACAATCTGCAGGACTAAATAAAGATTCTTTCTTTCACATATAAATAAAACTAATAGCAGTACCGATGCAAATGCATACACGAGACACAAATTAGAAATCGTCGGGGCACTGTTATAATGAAACGCGGCATCGCAAGAGAAAAAAGATTGAAAAGGAACTACGACTCCATTTGAAGAAGAAGGCGTGCCCAGGAAGTACCATTTCTGAACTTCTGTCTGGGGAAACCAAATAGAAACCGATGACCAAAAAATTAAGAGGGCGTTGGCAACCATATAAACGCATTTGCCACTCTTGATACCATTCAGCAAACTAGAAGATCGATCAAAGCATAAGAGATATCCAACCGAACAGAACGTACACAATGCTGACGCCACCAGAAGCGTCATTCTTTGTGAAACAACGAAATTAACACCATACAAAGAAAAAACCATAGGCACGGTTAATAAAGATGAAATATACATCAGATATCCAATACCTTTTGCCAATGATTTATTTTTTAACGATTCAACTAAGGCGGTTAAAAATAAAGCAAAAAAACAAATAATTAGTAAAAAACCTGGATTATAAAACAATGCATCTCTTTGAAAGTAAACAAAAAACGAACTGAAAACGATAAATGATGCGGCAAAAATGAACAACGAAATAATTTTCAAATGACCATGTGCATGCTTATAACAAGTGTCAGCAATGTTAAGAGACAAAAGCTTTAAGATGGATGAAGCTATATTAAAAAAACAGCAGAATGCAAATGAAATTATGTATGAAGGATAGAACGGTATCCCCTTATTCATGCCCTTTTCTATAAAAAAATAAACCAAAATGCAGATATTAATGAACGCAAAAACGAGTTCGGGAACCAAATTTCTTTTACGATGGGAAATGACATCTAAAAGCGAAAATACAACTGTTGAGAAAAACAGTGCATGGGATGAGTAATAAATAAAAGAATATTTCAAACCATAAATCCCAATGAATAGAGAAGAACGCAAAAAAAGATTGTAAACAATCGGTGAATATTCACCAGACGCCAAGCGAATGGAAAAAACAACGGGTGTCACCAAAATTAATAAAGCGAAAAAAATGCGCAAAAGCACCAAAGAATCACTAAATTTTTTCAAAAAAACACGCCTCATGAATCCTCCCATATGCCGTAAATACCGTCAACGTATTCCGTCAACAATGAAGCCATTTTGCATCTAACTTCAAATGATACATTCCTCGCTTGAAACGGGTCACGATCATCAAAGGCGCTTCTAGCAGCATAATATGTTCCAGTTTCAATGAATTGACCATCAGATAAATCAATG
>JAKSVF010000037.1 GCA_024408235.1 Bacilli bacterium | reverse complement strand
TTGTTAAAAGAGCGCTCGAAGAGGTCAAAGGTTCTGATTTTGAGACTCTCTGTGAAGCAATTAAAAGAACAGCATTCAAAATCACACGTGTCGGTCAGTTAGTCGCTAAAGAAGCTTCAAAGAGATTAGGCATTCCATTTGGCATTATTGACTTATCCCTTGCGCCAACTCCAGCAATTGGCGATTCAATCGGCGAGATATTCGAAACAATGGGCTTAGAAAAGGCCGGTGCTCCTGGTACAACTGCCGCATTAGCTATGTTGAATGACCAAGTTAAGAAAGGTGGCATCATGGCGTCTTCTTCCGTCGGAGGACTATCCGGCGCATTCATCCCAGTCTCTGAAGATCACGCGATGATTGAAGCTGCAGAATGCGGTGCATTGACTCTTGAGAAACTAGAAGCCATGACTTGCGTTTGCTCAGTCGGATTAGACATGATTGCAATTCCTGGAGATACACCAGATTCATCAATCGCAGGAATAATCGCTGATGAAATGGCCCTTGGAATGATTAACAACAAGACCACCGCCGCAAGACTCATCCCAGTCTACGGCAAAGGCTTAGGAGAAAAAGCCGTCTTCGGAGGTTTACTCGGCGAAGCCCCTATCATGAAGGTTAATTCCTATGGATGCGAGGATTTCGTCTCTAGAAAGGGCAAAATCCCAGCACCGATTCATTCATTCAAGAACTAATAAAGATGGCTCGATTCACGGTGAAATGGGCCATTTTTAATATGCTAATTAGGGAAAACAACCAAATCGTCAGCGACAAACAAAACAAAACAATCATTATCTATCATGTCGATAACCATATTATCTAAAGTGTTGTATGAAACGTTATAAACAGCATCCCCTATTTCCAAATGTTCATCATCGAACTCAAACAAAACGCCGTCTTTATAAAAGGAAAGACTATCATGTGTTAGTTTCTCAAAATTGTTTTTGTCGTTTAAAACCGTAAGCCTTATATCAAAATAAAAAGGGTGACCGTTCAATAAGGGGGAATTTTCAAACACAATCGTAAATAGATTGGCGCCTTTATCGTGCGTAGTCGTCACAGAACAACCATCGTGAAACGTGAAGGTCTCGCCTATTTTTGTGGTGTATATAGGTGGTTCTTTATGGTCTTCTGGACGAAAACATGATACCAGGCCATAAATAGAGCAAAGCACATTGACACCAATTATTAATCTTTTTTTCGCATTAATCATAATCATTATACCTTAATGAAAGATAAACTCCCCGTGTGTCCTTTATACGCCGTCGCATCAAACCAAGTGGTTCCGTAATTATGCCCATCCCTAAGTTTGAAAAAGAATTTTGTATCTGAATCCGTAAACTCACCGGTTTGTAATTGTTTTTTATAAATGGAATATCCGATACCAACCATTGTGTGATTTCCATAATCATGCAACGAATCCCTTGAAACGGACCAAATGTATGGACGCCCTGATATTATGTGTGTCATTAATGAATTTAGCTTATTTGACCATTTTGGGTGTTCTACAACATTGACCTCATAACCGTATTGTTTGGCAACCTCTTCAATTATACCGCTCGTTTGCCAAATTGTTCCGCCGTCGAGTTTATAATTTTTTAAATAAGCTCTCTGTCTACATTTTGCATATAGAATAGGAACGGAAAATGTATTAAACCCGCCCCAATATCCTTGACTAAACAGGCTATTTAATTCACGTTTGTAAGCAATAAATTCACCACTCGTATTTGATAGCTGCCCACTTATATTATTACCGTTTGAATCGTATATTGTCGAATAAAGACGTGGTTCCTCGACAGCAACATTGTAATCATATTTATCATATTTGGTTGGCAATCTTGGATACTCGTTCCTCTGCATACACTGGAGAAATATATATGATGAAAAATACCAGCAATTGCCCTCGCTATAAATCGAAATAACGCCTTTTTCCAACTCATTTGTAATATACATAGATAGATCGAGTTGGGTCATGTTTGGTGCACCGGTGACATGATTCGAAGCATATTCATGATAACTGCTTCCATATCTATCAACAACATAAGCGTCTATTGATTCTTCTCTCACGGAGACATTCGCGTTTACTGGGTTGGTGTAACATATATCGCTGCTATTCTCGTCCACCTTTTCAATAGAATCCCACTCATCTTCCTTTCTATAGACAAAGCCTGAAATTGTAGAAAAACCGAGCCTAGAAAAATCGGGAACGTAATCTCCAAAAGAGAAATCTCCGAATGTTTCAACATAATAGTAGACTAACGATGGCCCAACGACAGCAAAACCATAATCACCATTAAAATCCAACAAACAGCATGATGATTCTTCGTTATCAATCAGCGTGATAAGTTTTACTTCAACAACATTGGTAGCCGTTACTGCGCTTTCATGTGAACAATTGTATGAATACTTGAAACGAGAAAAATTCTTGCAAATGTAATTAGCCGTATCAACAGCAGAATACGACTCAATCGACTTCTCAATAGATGTATCTGATAAAACTGCAATAGACTGACAAACAACAAACGCGCAAAGCAAACTTAATATTTCCATACCTATTTTCTCTGAACAAGTTCTCTCCTGCAAAGACCCTTTCAATTGTACAACAATAAAAGGGGGACGATATCTATTTTAACAGTTTTACAGTTTTTGTCAGACTCCTTATCATTGATTGTTGGTTAGATTCTAGTGGTAAATCAGATTAGGAACCGTTCTATTGCAATAAACATTCCTGATTTTTTTAAATTATCGGTCACCAAAAACAACAAGAGGAAGTAGAGTGGCAGCCAAAAATTTCTAAACACTGAAAAATATATAATAATGAATCATCTATGCATCGACACAAAGTTTACACTTTTGCTAGTAGAAAAATTTCCGTACCGGGATTTTTGAGTCTCAACAAACAGTAGGAAAAGCATCTACAAAAACGTAACTGTACTAGAGATATGCGTTTTTCTCTTTAACTCTATAATTAAATTGTCGATCAACAAAATAAGGAGTTCAAAATGAGAAAAATCATTTGCATGTCGATAACGATTGTTGGAGCGATTGCTCTTACGGTCCTTAGCATTGTCTCTGGAAAACAAACCCTGCTTCCTGAGCAAATAAGCACACTGAAAGTTCTTGGAATCATCTGTGCAGTTTCCATGCTTTACTGCTTTGTCGTTGGAGAAATCTCAAGAAACAATTCTCAGATGGATAAGCTCTGGTCAATTCTTCCAATCGCATACGCTTGGGTTGTTGCCGGAATGGGTGGGATGAAACCAAGACTCATAATCATGGCGGTCCTAATTACAATCTGGGGTATAAGATTAACAGTTAACTTTGCGAGAAAAGGCGCTTACTCAATTAAGTTCTGGTCAGGCGAAGAAGATTATCGTTGGGTAGTTCTAAGGAAAAACAAGTTCCTTAATGGAAAAGTAAGATGGGCATTATTTGATTTGTTTTTCATCTCTATATATCAAAATGCACTTGTCCTAGCGATCTGCTTACCTATGGTAGCAGTTCAGAGTGTAGATGCTCCAATCAATTACATTGACATAATCGGCGCTGTTGCTGTCTTTGGCTTTATTGCCTTAGAAACAATAGCAGATGAGCAACAAATGAAGTTCCAAACAGCGAAATATAAAATGCTAGGCGAAGGCAAGAAATTAGAAGAGTTACCTAACCCGTATAAAAGAGGATTTAACACGATTGGTCTTTGGAAATATGCAGCACATCCTAACTATTTCTCAGAGCAAGCGGTTTGGATTTGTCTCTACATATTCGTATTGGGAGCGGGTGTTGCGAACATGGGTTTCTTCAACTGGAGCATGGTTGGATGTTTAGTTTTAGTCCTATTATTCCTTGGAAGCGCTGAGTTTGGAGAAGGAGTTTCATCCTCAAAATATCCTGAGTACAAGAGATACCTCTCTAAAGTCACAAGATTTATTCCTCTCATCAAATACAAAGCACTAGACGAATAATTTGAAAGTAGGCAGATTCAAATCTGTCTATTTTTTATAGGAAACAACTCATTTAATCACAGGGTGTTTATATCAGTGTTATAAAAGATTAAACTTATTAAAATAAGACGGCGTGAGCGGAGCATATAGTTATGAACCCTAATAAACTTTTCAAAAAATGGATTAATCATCCTGGCATGGATGAGACGTTGCTTAATGAGCTTAATGACATGAGCGATGATCAGATAAAGGACTCTTTTTATCGCGACCTTGAATTTGGAACGGCTGGATTAAGAGGAGTGATAGGAGCCGGCACAAATAGAATGAATATTTACACTGTTGCCAAGGCTTCTCTAGGACTTGCTAAACACATCCTTCTAACAGTACCTGAAGAACGTAGAAGCGTTGCCATTTCTAGAGATTCAAGAATCAACAGCGATCTATTTGCTAAAGTTGCTGCCGAGGTTTTTGCATCAAACGGCATAAAAGTTCATTTCTATAAAGACATCAACCCTGTCCCAGCTCTTTCCTTCGCGACTAGAGAACTCCACTGCTCTTACGGAGTCATGATAACCGCATCTCATAACCCTTCGAAATATAACGGATATAAGGTTTATGGGGCTGATGGATGTCAGATAACAGACGAGGCTGCAAATGCGATTCTTACCAAGATAAATGCTATTAATCCACTCAAGTTACCTGAAAGAGCTACATTTGAAGAATATATGGCACAAGGCCTTATTGAATATATTTCTGACGAGGTCATAGATAGATTCATTGAAAATGTAAAAGCACAATCACTAATAGGAGATGCCGAAGTTAATAAAGACGTCTCAATTGTCTATTCTCCATTAAACGGCGCTGGTCTAGTTCCGGTTTTAAGAGTGTTGAGAGAATCAGGATACACAAACATTACCGTAGTAAAAGAACAAGAGCAGCCAGATGGTAATTTCCCAACTTGCCCATATCCAAATCCAGAAATCAGAGCAACTCTAGAATTAGGTCTCTCGTATTGCAAAGAGCACGATGCAGACTTAATGCTAGCAACTGATCCAGACTGCGATAGAGTTGGAATCGCTGTTAAGAACGCTGAAGGCGAGCATGTATTAATGACCGGAAACCAAGTCGGAGTACTCCTTCTTAACTACATCTGCGAGAGAAGAACCGCTATGAATAAGATGCCTGAGCACCCTGTCATGGTAAAATCACTCGTCTCAATGAATGTTGCTGATAAGATTGCGGCTCATTATGGTGTTGAAACCAAAAACGTTTTAACAGGATTTAAATATATTGGAGAACAAATCGGAAATCTTGAAAGAGAAGGCAAGGAAGATTCATACATATTTGGATTTGAAGAGTCTTATGGCTATCTATCTGGTACGTATGTTAGAGACAAGGATGGCGTTAACGGCGCTTCCTTAATTGCCGAGATGTTTGCATATTACAAAACACAAGGCATTTCTTTACTCGACAAGCTTGAGGAAATTTGGAAAGAATACGGATATACCCTAAACACCCTTCACTCATATGAATTCGAGGGGCCAAAAGGAATGGACACGATGAATAGTATCGTCAACTCATTCAGACATTTGAAAGACCGTTTCTGCAACCTTCCAATCATTGAAAAGACCGATTACTTAGAAGGAGTCAACGGACTGCCTAAATCAAATGTTTTAAAGATTGCGTTGGCAGGCGATTATTCACTCATAATAAGACCTTCTGGAACAGAGCCTAAACTTAAAGTTTATATCTCAATAAAATCCGATAGCAAAGAAAGAGCCACGACTATCGAATCAAGACTCGAAAATTTGATTAAGAGTTACTTCGCTCAGGGTGTTTAATCAAAACAATCTTCCATCACGAATTGCTGGGGTTTGAGCCCCAGTTTTTCATAGAACCTTATAGCGGTCTCATTGCCGTTCCACACATGAAGAGTGACGCTAGAGCAGCCACTCTCTTTGGCATACTTTTTGGCGTGCTCATATAAAGCGGTTCCAATGCCTGCACCCCTATATTTTTCAAGAACTGCCAAATCGTCGATGAATAAGATTTTTCTCGGTAACTTCGCGGGAGATTCAGGAGTTTTGATCATTTTGCAGAACGCATGGCCAACCACTCTTCCATTCATTTCATAAACGAAAACAGGCGCATCGGGATCAACTAAGATGTTCTCTAATTCCGCCGAGTTATATTTGTATCCGCATTCCTTGAAAATATCCGGTCTTATCTTGTTATGTACCTTCAAAATATCTTCAAGCAGCAAAAGAATGTCAGAAATATCCTCTTTGTCAGCCCTTCTTATAACGTTTTCCATGTCTCTAATATATCGCAATTTAAAGATATTAACTATGTTACTTAAGTTTTTTTAAAATTGAAAACCGCTTTCAATACAAAAACGCGTGACTGTGCACGATAATATAAAGTACTCGAAAATTTGAATTGGAGATACATGATGTCAAAACAAGAAATCCTCGTATTGGACTTTGGTAGCCAATACAACCAGTTGATTGCAAGACGTATCCGTGACCTCGGAGTCTATTCTGAACTCGTTTCTTTTGATATTTCGGTAGAAGAAATTAAATCAAGAAACGTCATGGGCATTGTTCTTAGCGGCGGTCCTAATAGCGTTTATGATGAGAAGTCATTCCGCTGCGACCCAAAGATCCTTGAATTAGGAATACCTGTCCTTGGTATCTGCTATGGTATGCAGTACCTCTCTCACGTCTCAGGAGGAAAAGTCGTTCCAAGTTCAAATAGAGAATACGGAGGCAAAGACATCACATTCAAAGATGGCGTTCTCTTCAAAGGTCTTCCAGAAACTTGGCAAGTATGGATGAGCCATGGCGACTCAGTTGTAGAGTTACCTGAAGGTTTTGAAGTTCTCGCTTCCACAAGCGACTGCCCTATCGTTTCATTCCAGAATCTCGAAAAGAAATTATTCGGCGTTCAGTTCCACCCAGAAGTAAATGACTCAATCTACGGCAAAGAGCTTATTAGAAATTTCATCTATGATGTTTGTGGATGCGACAACGCATGGAACATGGATTCATACATCCAGGAAAAGATTGCTGAAATTCAGGAAACTGTCGGAAACAAGAGAGTTCTTCTCGGTGTTTCTGGCGGAGTTGACTCAACAGTTGCTGCAGTTTTAATCAACAAGGCCATCGGAAGCCAGCTCACATGCATGTTCATTGACCACGGACTTTTAAGAAAGGACGAAGCTAAGATCGTCATGGAGAGATTCAATAGATTCAACATCAATGTTGTACCTATCGACGCATCCGAATTGTTCTTAGGAAGACTCGCAGGGGTTGATGAGCCAGAAAAGAAGAGAAAAATCATCGGCAACACATTCGTCGATGTATTTGATGCGGAATCATCAAAACTCGGAGAATTCGATTTCTTAGGACAAGGAACTTTATACACAGACGTTATCGAGTCCGGCACAAAAACAGCTCAGACAATCAAGTCTCACCACAATGTCGGTGGACTTCCAGCATACATGAGGCTCAAACTCCTTGAACCGCTCAACAAATTGTTCAAAGACGAAGTAAGAGAACTCGGTAGAAGACTTGGCATCGATGAGGAACTCGTTGCAAGACAGCCATTCCCAGGACCTGGCATTGCAATCCGTATCATCGGCGACATCACAAAAGAAAAAATCAAACTCGTTCAGGATTCTGACCTAATCTTAAGAGAAGAAATCAAGAGAGCGGGTCTTGAAACAAAGATTTGGCAGTATTTCACGGTCTTAACAAACGTAAGATCCGTCGGCGTTATGGGCGATAAGCGCACATACATGTACACCCTCGCATTGAGATTAGTTAACTCAATCGATGGAATGTCCGCTGACTATTACAAACTCTCATATGACGTCATCGATATCATTTCAAGACGTATCGTTAATGAGGTTAAAGGCATTAACAGAGTTGTCATTGATGTCACAAGTAAACCACCAGCAACAATCGAATGGGAGTGATGCTAGGAGGATAAAATAATGAAAGAATTAGAGAGAAAAATTCTTAAGGACGGCGTCATCATTAACAATGACATCCTTAAAGTAGATTCATTCTTAAACCACCAAATAGATACGGCGATGGTTGTCAGAACATCATCATATATCGCTGCACAATTCGAAGACATTGATAAGATTGTCACTGTAGAAACTAGCGGAATCGCATACGCAATCATGGTTGCAATGGCATACGGAAATATCCCTGTTGTCTTCGCAAAGAAAACCAAAAGCGCGATTCTTGATTACTCAAACGCATATCACGCCGAAGTTAAATCATTCACAAGAAACACGGTCTCTGAAATCTCGATTGATAAGAGATTCATAAAAGAGGGCGAAAGAGTCTTAATCGTCGATGACTTCTTAGCAGAAGGCAACGCATCTGTCGGACTTGTTAACCTCTGCAAGGACGCTAAAGCCGATGTTCAGGGCGTTGCAGTCATCGTTGAAAAGAGATTCCAAGGCGGCAGAGATAGACTTGAGGCCATGGGAATCAAAGTCGTCAGCTGTGCAAGCATTGAAAAATTCGAAAACAACAAACCAGTATTCTCAAAATAACAACAAGCCACATCGCAAGGTGTGGTTTTTTACACATCTTCAAAACACCAGACGTTAATAGGACCTTTGTCCCATTTTTTCATTATTTTGCCACCAAAAATAAGAATTAACCCAATTACTAACATAATGGTGTTAGTCTATGAAAAAGGAGTTTTTTTATGGAAGAGAATAAAGAAATTGTTGAAGAGGTCAAGACCGAGCCTGCTCCAGCTGCTGAAGATACAAAGCCAGCATTATTGGCATTCATCTTCGCAATCATCGGAGCTACACTCATCTGGATCCCATTCGCTAACATCGCAGGTATCGTCTTTGCATTCATCGCTTTGAAGAAGGCAAAAGGTGCTGCTAACACACAGACAAACCCATTCAAGGTCTTTGTCAAAATCGCTAAGCCTCTTGCAATTGTCGGCATCATCGCTGGATTCATCATGGCAGTTGTTTGGGTACTCTGGTTCTTCTTAGTCGTCGTTGCTGGAATCCTTGCTGCAATCGGAGCAGGAATCGAAGCGGGAATGGGCACAGAAGCAGTCATCGCTTTACTCGCATTATAATCAAACATAAAGAAATTAAGGGGCGAATCTTCGTTCCTTTTTCTTTTATCAAAAAAGCCCAGTAGTACTGAGCTTAATTGTATTTTTTCTTGTGTTTTAATATCTCGTACGGGTCAACGGGTGGAATCTTAGATTTGAAGTACCTAAGTTCGTTATGAATGAGCTCAACTGTCACAGGGAACAAGTCAGATATTTCGCCGTCCAACTGAACTCTCAGTCTTGGTTCTAAATCAAACTCCACCTTCTTACAAGGATAGTATTTAACATAATCTGTCTCAGGGATTTTCCCTTTTTGGAATTTAAGTAATAACGGGATCAATCCAATCTTGTTGAATTTGCGGATAACCGAGAATTCCATAATTCCATCATGAGGATCTGATTCAAGGCTGAGAGGAAGCATACCACCACCCCATTTGCCATTTGAGCACTCCGCAAGGAACATATCTTGAACAATCTCCTCACCGTCATCGACTTTGAATTTAATCTTCTCAAATTTGCATCCGAATATCGTGTTCATCAAGGCGGCGTTGTATGAGCGTTTGTCGGAATACTTCTTTCGATATTCCACTTCTTTTTCCAGTAATTGGATGTCAAAACCGGAACCTACGACGTTAAAGGCCTTCAATTTCTTGTTAACAAGAAGGTAATCGACATAAACGGGTTCCTGTCCAATGATGTTATCGAGGCATTGGTCAATATCCACTGTGATACCTAAAGTTCTAGCAAAGTCATTTCCAGTGCCGGCCGGAATTAGGCCGATTGGGACGTTTTTTGTGTCCATACCGTTCAAGACTTCATAGAATGTACCATCTCCACCCACAGCGATTATTGCGGTGCAATCTGAGGCAGATGAGGCCTCTTTAGCGAGTTCAACAGCGTGTCTAGGGTATTCCGAGACCAAAAGTTTAAAATCCACTCCTCTTTCATGGAGTTTCGTTGTCACATTCTCTATGGCGTCCTTGCCAATCTTTGATTTCTTCTTTCCAGAAGCAATTACGTAGTACATATCGTGTTGATTATATATAAACTAGGCGATGTTTTTAATCATCAAAATTAATTGCCAAGTAACATCCTGTCGTTAAGAAGGGCTTCACCAGCCTTTTCTTTGAACAACGCAAGTAAGCCTTCCACCGTCATATTAGCCCTTTCTTTGCCTGAAATATCAACCACTATCTGGCCATTTTGCATCATGATGGTCCTGTTGCCCATCTCAAGAGCCATCTTCATATCGTGCGTAATCATTAAACATGTGAGATTGTTCTCTTCGACAACCTCTCTAGTAATCTTTAATACCTGTTCTTGGGCTTTAGGGTCTAAAGCAGCTGTGTGCTCATCTAAAAGAAGAAGCTTTGGAGTGTTATATGTCGCCATAAGAAGGCTCAGTGCCTGTCTTTGGCCACCGGATAATAGGCCAACTGGCTGCTTCATTCTTTCCTCAAGGCCCATATCTAAGTATCTGAGTCTCTCTTTAAAAGCCTCTTTTTCTTTTTTGCTGACAAAAGAGAGCCAACTACCGCTCTTGGAGCAAAGAGCAAGATTCTCTTCAATGGTCATGCTTCCCGCGGTTCCAAGCTTCGGTTCCTGAAACAAACGACCGATGTCTTTTGCTCTTTTATAGCTCTTTTTTAAGGTTATGTCTTTTCCGTCGAGAACAATTTTCCCTTCATCGGCCAAAATCGATCCACCGATGAGATTGAACAATGTGGACTTTCCAGCGCCATTAGACCCAATGATTGTGATGAAGTCACCATCATTAACGGTTAATGACAAATTAGAGAAGACCGTTTTCTCGTTTACTGTACCTTTGTTGAAGGTTTTGGAAATGTTTTTTAACTCAAGCATTCTTTCTACCTCCAAGTAACTTCCTGATACCATCAACCCCTCTTAGAACAGGGTCCTTGATATATCTAGCAGATAAGGCGATTACAACGATGATCGCTGATACGAGTTTCAGATAAGATGCAGGCATATCTAGCTTAAGTGCAAGAGTGTAGACGAATCTAAACAGAATCGCACCGATGATGGCTCCGATAACCTTGAGAGTAATACCTCTTTTTCTAAAGAACAGAGTACCAATTAATAATGAAGCAAGCGCAACGGTGACAATGCCAGAGCCCATGTTGATATCCGCGGACTTAACGGAGAACGCCATCAAAGATCCAGATAAGGCTGTTAGTCCGTTAGAAATCATAAGTCCAATGATGGTAATGATTGTTGGGTTAATAGAGGATGATTTAACCATCTCTAGGTTGTCGCCTGTCGCCCTTAAAGCAAGACCAAACTTTGTTTTAAGGAGCAAGGAGATGAAAACAACAACAAGAGCAAGGACGAGCACCATGAGAACAAGCTTGTACTGCCCTGAAAGGAAAGTAGGCGCAAGCAAAGTTTTGAAGTCAGAGAATATCGTCCTTGTCTTATTGAGGTTTAAGATTGATGAATTGCCCATGACGGCAATATTTATCGAGTACAATCCGGTATTTACAACAATTCCCGCAAGAAGAGAATTGATGTGGAGCTTGGTCTGTAAAAACGCAACAACCAGACCTGAAATCATACCCGCTCCAATCGCGGCAAGTATTGCTAAATATGGATAACCCGCTAAGGCCACTACCGCCCCAACAGATGCACCCAAAGTGAAAGATCCATCAGTCGATAAGTCGCAGATGTTGAGATTTATGTAGCTGATGAACAGCGCTAAGACAGCGATGGATGTTATCAAGCCCAGTTCTGTTGCTGTTTGAAATGTGGTTAGGAAAGCGGCCATAGTAATTATTAGAATGATTCAGATGTTGTTAATGTTTTGATAGATGTGCAATAAGGGGTGAACTTGGTTTTAACCTCGTCAAGGTTATATCCAAGCTTTGCACATGTGTCTGTGTTTATTGCTGCGGTTCCATTGTCAAATGTCTTGACTGGATAGTTTGATACATCTTTTTTGTTCTTAAGAATGTCGACGACCATAGCACCTGTCTCTTTTCCGAGATTTGCATAGTCAACGCCATATCCGAGGAAAGCGCCATTCAACGCAAAGGAATCAGCTCCTGTGTAATGAGGGATTTTTGCGTCTGCAATCATTTCATAGATGCTGAGCTCTGCAGCCATAACGGTGTTATCGGATGGGGTGAAGATGGCATCAACTCCCTTAGAGATTAGATTCTGTGCCGCTTGGATGATTTCTGTTGTATTTGTTCCTGTTGATTCTACAACTTCAACTCCCTTCTTCTGGAGAATTGCCTTAGCGTCTGCTATTGGGGTTTTAGATGAATCCTGACCCAAGTCATATAACAATCCAACCTTTGTTGGGTTCTCATTAAGAGCGAACATGAGGTTGAAAACTGCATTTGTATCGAGATAGTCACTTGTACCTGTAATATTTGCGCCTGGCTTTGCAAGGGAATCGACGACTCCGCATCCAACAGGGTCGGACACTGCTGCAAAAACAACCGGGATCTTATTGTCCTCTGTTGCGGCCTGCATCGCCATCGCAACCGGGGTAGCAACTCCTACCATGAGATCAACATCCTTTGAAACGAAATCGGAAATGATCTGATTGAGGACCGCTGTGTCTGCGTTGCAGTTCTGATATTTAACATCAAATTTAACTCCAGACATCCCTTCTTCTTTTAAGACTTCCTGGATGTTCTCGCAAATCTGGTTGAGAGATGCGTCATCGACATAGTTGCAGATACCCACTGTGAAGGTGTCCGTCTTGTTTGACACTCCGCATGAAGCAAGTAATGTCATGGCTGATAAGATAAGACCTGTTCTAAAAGATTTTTTCATTTTGTTTTTCCTCCTATAAATCTTTGGTTACTAGGATAGAAAAAGTCCTACCCCAGCATTAGAACTGCTGGGACAGGACATGAATTCGATTCTTGTCTTGCGGTACCACCCGGCTTGATGCAATTGCACCCTCTTACGCATACTTCATATGCTGGCTTTGTTAACGGAGGCCTATCTCCGTCTCGCAATACTGAGCTTTCGCCGTTCCTCGAGCCCTCAGGAGTCCATTCGCATTGAGACTTGCAACCCGTTTCACCAACCCGGGCCTCTCTCTAGCAAGCGATTCGATGTTACTACTCTCCATCGCTGGTTATGTCTTGAGAATACATTAGGTTATCAACTTGTCAATTCGTAATTTTATTTTTTACCAATTATTTTTTAAGTCCATGAAAAAAGGCCGAATTATCAGCCTTTATTTCTTCTTGTAGAACACTGCAATTGTCTCAGGACCACAATGAGCGCCCATCGTGTAATCAATAGTTGTGGAAATGAGTTTGAGGTTTTGGTTTACTTCAAGCAATTTCTCTTTGAAATACTCAAATTCATTATCAACGTTTGTGTTAGAAACGTATACAGGCCAAGTCTCATCAACATCATTGGTGACTAAGGCCGCCATTTCCTTAAGTGTTTTCTTCTTTCCTAAATGAATCGCTTTAACGGATAGTTTTCCTTCTCCATCAGCCTCAATGATTGGTTTCGCCTTAAGGGCGTTGCCGACTATTGCTGTTGCCTTGCTCAAACGTCCGCCTTTGTGAAGATGAGTAAGTGACCCGATCGTGAAAAGGGAGACAATTCCCAAAGCATTCTTATCAACTATCGCCTTGATCTCTTCGACACTCTTGCCTTCCTTTGCGAGTTTATGTGCCTCCATAATCGCAAACATAAGGCCTGAGCTACCGCTTAAAGAATCAATGATTGCAACCTTATTTCCATATTTTGCATTTAATCTATCCGCGACTGCGCGGGCGTTCTTATAAGTAGAAGAAAGACCGCCAGATAATGTGACACAAATAACACTATCGCCGTTCTCAACGATTGGGGTGAAAGCTTCTTCAAACGCAAATTCGTTTAAACATGCGGTGTTAATCTTGCATGTTTTTATTTTCTCGTAATATTCTCCGTATGGAATGTCGCAATCAACCGGGTTGTACTCAGTTCCATCGATAATAAATGTTGTAGGGATAATTTCGATTCCAAGAGATGTAGCCTCTTCTTTTGTGATGCTTGAGCATGAATCGGCTATGATTTTAATTTCATTCATTTTGGATTCCTCCGTTGGGTCATTAAAAACAAATAAAACGTAAATGGCAATCAAAATAAATGAAAAGCGCTTATATTCTACAATCTGTTAACCTAAATCTGCCTGCGTAAAACCACATAAAACAATGCGATGTTTCATTTTCTTTTGGGTTTTATAAATCGCTCACTATAATATGTCTACCAAGATTGTTGCTTGGTAACAATGTGGGGCCGTTCCGGTTTTGACGGGGGGTCTGTCCAGCTCTGGCTGCAGCGGCGTGGTGAGCCTAAACACCAAAAAACAATAACTGACAACAATTCAGTAAAACCTTGGATGCTCGGCGCTCAGTCAGCATCCTTCGCTCGCGCTTAATCTAGCCTCGACGTAGAGCCCGCCTTTTTGCGGGGGAGCAAGTCATACCACCATTTCTCGTCTATTGGTGGCTATGGCTTAATATCAAGACGATAAGCTTGATCCATTGTTCGGTGGATTAGGACGAAAAACTCACGAACGCCCTTAGCGGATGTTTGGTCCTGTCGCTTCGCTAAGGTAGAAGGCAGGGTCTAAGCTGTAGACGCTATTGTTGGGGGTCCTTCGGACAGGGGTTCGATTCCCCTCGACTCCACCAATCAAAAAATACCCGCTTCACTAGAAATAGTGAGGCGGTTTTTGATAAAATAAATCAGAGAAAGGAAGAGAAAAAATACCGATAACATGAAGCATTTTAGAGTATTTTCGTTAACGTTGGTTCAATTCATTTCGCTTCTTGCATTAATTCTTACCTCCGCATCTTTCATCATTAAACTTGATGGAGCAATGTTTATTGTAGGAATTTCACTAGCAATCCTAGCTGCAATCGATTTGATAATTTACGTACTCTCTTTCATATTTTGGTGGAATGTTCAAATGGAAGTGAGGCCAGATGGCATTCAGTTTAAATCGCATTTCTATGAATTCAAAGAAGTTGATTTCATTCAAATAATGTCAAGATTTCCAAGCATATATGGTCGTTTGTATGTTCGAATTGTTTTCACTTTTAAAAATGGAGACATTTTAAAAATTGAGCCTTCCGGCTTGATTGATAAGTATATAGTTGAAAGATGTAGTGACCCTGATTTTATAGCTAAATATAAAGAAGTGAGAGGCTTAAAGTAGGCAAATTATAGTAATGACGCGGAGGTTTATGCTCGAGGTACCGTGCAATTCTGCCCTAGTCGCGGTATTGCAATTTCTATTTCGCAAAAAAGAATTTTGTTTAAAAATGCGAAATATAGAACCCTTTTCGTGGGATTACACATGAAGATAATTAAAAGAGATTTCTACCTTAATCAGTTGATTGGTGTAATGGAAATACCAAATATCAAGGTTATCACCGAAGTGAGAAGATCGGGTGGAATCGTCTATATCAATGGCGACGCGTGCCACATAATTACAGCTCCTTTGCCTACATAGAGCATGAATCTCACCAACTTCATGCTCAACAGCAACATAATATATACCGATCTTTTTTAAGTGTCGTGGATATTTGCCAAACTTGCGATTAGAATCTGTCCAAAACCGCGATTAAACTATGTCCAAACTTGCGATTATCAAAAATAAATGTATGATATATTCAGAGGTTAAAAATGGAAAAAGAATATATTGCGCGTTTATTTGACAAGGAGTT
>JAKSVF010000036.1 GCA_024408235.1 Bacilli bacterium | reverse complement strand
ACTGCGTGGATTTCAAAGACCACTTCTGAATAGTAATCAAGGCCTCTTACGAGTCCATCATCGATTTCGTATTCAACGCCAAAGTCATTGATGATTGAGAGGGTTTCATAGAATCTCTTCTCGGATGCCTCTGATAAGTAATCCTTGAGCTTTGGTGCGTCTTTTGCGATTTCCTGGTCTGCAGGAACTTTGCAATCGAGAATTCTTAATGGGTTGAGCTGCAATCTCTCTTTGCAGTCTGGGCACATGTTGTCGATGTGCTTGCTGAAATATTCGACCAATGCGGTTCTGTAGTTGTTTCTAGTTTCTTCGTCGCCGATTGAATTTATCTTGAGGTTAACGGTCTTGAAGCCAAGATTGTGCATCATATGGACAGCCATGATGATGATCTCGGCATCTGCTCTAGCTGAGTCCAATCCGATTTCCTCAACTCCGAACTGGTGGAATTGACGATATCTGCCTAGTTGTGGTCTTTCGTAACGGAATGCTGGTCCGTGATAGAAAACCTTGATTGGGAGGTCTTCTGTTGCGTAGTACTTATTTGAGACGATGCTTCTTACGATTCCGGCTGTGAATTCAGGTCTCATTGTGACTGAGCGGTTTCCCTTGTCCAAGAATGTGTACATCTCTTTTCTAACGACATCGGAGCTTTCTCCTGTGCCGCGTGAGAATACCTCAGTATGCTCGAGGACTGGTGTCTCAAGTCCCTTGTAACCATATAATTCGGCCGTGGATTTGAGAACATAAGAAACGTAGTTATGCTGTTTGGCTTCCGATCCAAATATGTCGTGTGTGCCTTTAACTGGTGTGTAATCCATTGTGTTCCCCTTTCCTAGTGTAATAATCTATGCACTTCATAGACGCCTTTGACGCCCTTAAGTGCGTTGAATACATCGTCTAATGTTCTTGCATCAGAGATGTAAATGGATGCTGTAACGATGACACTCTTCGTGTCTTTTACGATTTTTGCCCTCAAATCTCGGCAGTTAACGTTCTTTGATGAGAGCATTGCGAGCACGTCGGCAAGCAAACCGACATGGTCGTGCGCTGTTATTGAGATATCGGCTGGATAAACAGCCACGCCGAGATTCTCCTTCCAATAGACATCGATGAGTCTATTTCCTGCCCCTGCGCAGTTTGGGCAGTTCTTTCTATGCACCGCGACGCCTTTGCCTTTGGTTATGAAACCTACGATCTCGTCTCCAGGTATTGGCCTGCAGCATTTAGCGAGGCTCATTGCGATCTTTGTCGCGTTCTTGATGTAGACAGGATATTTATCGTCGTTTTTGATGACGGTCTTCGTGAGTTTAAGCGCTGATTTCCTGACTCTTATGCCCAAGAAATCGATTACCAAGTTGATGGCGATGCTCTTGTTGCCGATTGAGGCATAGAATTCATCGGCATCCTTCGCGTGGAAATTCTCGAATAACTTATCGTTGTTATCGACAAGCTGAGCAACCTCTCCTTCGCCTTTGTTTTGGGATTTAAAGGCGTCGAGAAGCATTTCTTTTCCGCGGCGGATGTTGTCTTCCTTCATCATCTCGGCCTGTTTTTTCATGATGGCGCGCTTGATGTGGCTCTTCGCCTGGTTAGTCTTTGCGATTTCTAACCATGAATTGTTAGGTCCGGATGCGGTCTTTGAAGTCTTGATTTCGCAGACGTCGCCGGTTTTGAGGACCGTGTTTAACGGGACAAAGTTTCCGTTGACCTTGGCGCCAACTGCTGAGTCTCCGACTTTTGTGTGGACTCTATATGCGAAGTCTAATGTCGTCGCTCCAGCAGGAAGGTCAATGACTTTTCCCAGCGGAGTGAATACGTATACGTTCGCGTTGAATATATCGTTTGAGAGGGATGACATATATGCCTTCGCGTCTTCCGTGTTCTCGTCTTGAGATGACATGGATACGAAGTCTCTGAACCAAACGAGGTTGTTCTCGATGTCTTTCTGTTCTTCTCTCGCGTTGTAGTTGTTGCCCTCTTTGTATTTCCAGTGGGCAGCGATGCCAGATTCAGCGACTTCATCCATCTTTTCGGTTCTGATCTGAACCTCATAGATGTTTCCATCACCTGACATGATGGATGTGTGGAGGGACTGATACATGTTTGGCTTAGGCATTGCGATGTAATCTTTGAATCGTCCAGGCAACGGCTTATATGTTGAGTGGACGAGTCCAAGGATTTCGTAGCAGCTTAATTCGGTATCGGTGATGACGCGGATTGCGAGAACGTCGTATAAGTCCTCGAACTCGTAGTCCTTGAGATACATCTTTCTATAGATTGAGTAGATTGACTTAACACGAGATTCCATTCTGAACGGGATTTTGTTCTCGTATAAGATATCTGCGATCCTCTTCTTAAGGGATTTTAATGATTCCGCTCTATTCTCGGTGTTTTCATCAAGTAATTTGAGAATCTGGTTGTATGCTTCAGGCTGGACGTGCTTTAAGCATAAATCCTCCATCTCAGATTGAATTTTGTATAAACCCAAACGATGAGCGATAGGCGTAAAGACATCTAAGGTTTCCTGAGATAAGGCGATTTGTCTATGAGGCGCTAAAGCGTCAAGAGTTCTCAAGTTATGGAGACGGTCGGCGAGCTTAACGATGATGACTCGCACGTCTTTTGCCATGCCGAGGAAAATCTTTTTATGGTCTTCAGCTTCAAAGTCGATGTCCGTTCTATGTGAGAGTTTCATTCTCTGAATCTTGGTAAGAGCTTCAACTATCAGGGCGACGTCTCCGCCAAACATCTCTTGTATCTCTTCGATCGTGACATCGGTGTCCTCTACTACGTCATGGAGCAATGCCGAGGCGATTGTTGCAGGACCTGCTGATAAAGACGCGCAGATATAAGCGACCTCAATTGGGTGAACGATATATGGCTCTCCAGATTTCCTGAGTATTCCGCCGTGTTTCAAATTTGCGAGGTCATAGGCTTTCTGGATGAGCTCTCTATCACTGTCGCTTTTGATGTATGTGAAATATAACGCCTTCAAGTCATCGAAGGTGTGAATTGGGTAACCACCATTAGGTAATATTTCGTTTTTAACTTCTTCGTTGTGAAACATATCGCGTATATTATGTGCATTTACGCGTACAATAACAACAAAAAGAAGGGATTAATCCCTTCATTTGTAAGCGTTTTCTTCTATTGTTTTTCGGCGAATAATGACAATGATTTTCTACCTCTAAATTCGTCAACCGCAAAGGTAATTTGAAGGTCGATTACGGTGTCTTCCGGGAAGGTATTTTCACCGATTGAGAAACTGAATAATTTCACGTCTTTTGCGATGAAACTTGAGAGGAATCTGCCATCTTTTGTAAAGGTAAAATCCTTTGTTTTCATGTTTCTCAGTAAGAATTTTGGCTCTGGCCACTCTTGTCCGAAAGGAGCAAAAGATTCGATGAGATGGTATGTATTCATGTTACAGTCCGATAGATTGATGTCTATGAGGCCGTCATTTTTCTTTTCGAGCTTGTGCTTTATTGCGTAGAACGCGAATTCTTTCTTGAATTTGTCGAAGTCTTCACTTTTTATCGTGACGCCTCCCGCAAAGCTATGACCTCCATACGCAACTAAGTCAACCTTAACGTGCGTTAGACACTCAATTACGTCAAATCCTGCTCTTGAACGTACGGATCCGACTAGAAGACCTGGTTTTGCATCGGCTGGAGAAAAGACGACGCAAGGTAGAGCGTATTCTTGGAGGAGTCTATTGGCGATAAGGCCGTTCAATCCCTCAGGGATATCAGCTTTTACAACGATTGCCGGGACGCCTTCTTCTATCACAAAAGATTCAGCCGCGGATTTGGTTTCTTCTTTTCTATGCTCGTTGATATTGTCGAGGAAAGTGGCTATCGCTTCTTTTTTCGCTTTGTCGTTCTCTGCGAAATAGGCGATTAATCTATTGATTGATTTCGGTTCTTTTTCCATTCGGCCAACTGCGTTGATTTTTGGAATGATTTCAAGCTGCAAGACCTTTGTGTCTACCACTTCTTTTTTACTTAGAGCGTATATCTCACTATATTTAACATCCTGTAGATGCTTGTTTAACAATCTTACTGCGGTCCTGTTGTAGCCCTTCAACGGCATCATATCTGAGATTGTTGATATGGCCCCTAAAGTGAATAAATAATCGTCTCTTTTTCCTAGAAGCGGCATTGAGAACAAGAACGAGAGGAAACCTGCGCTTATCGAATACTCCCCATAGTTCAACAAAGTTGGGTGGATGATTACGTCTGCTTCAGGCAGTTTTCCCTCTTCGATTGTGTGATGGTCTAATACGATGACGTCCATTCCTAGTTCTTTTGCTCTTTTTATCGCATCGAATGCGGTGATGCCGTTATCGCATGTGAAAATGATCGAGTAGTTAGATGAGGCGATTTTCTCTACGTTCGCCACATTTAGACCGTACCCGTCTTTGTATCTCGATGGAAGGTAGCCATTTGCAACGTTTCCGAACTCCCTAAGGGCTCTGACGAGAATGGATGTAGACATAACCCCATCCGTGTCATAATCGCCGTAAACGAGGATTTTCTCCTTGTTTTGCTTAGCAAGAGTTAAACGTTTGATTGCATCTTTAACAGATTCCGCATCATCTATCCGCGGAATTGAATCAAAAGAGGGCGCCTCTTTAAGACGCCCATATTCCTCGATGTCGAGATTGTAGAATTTTAAGAGCTCTTCTAAGATCGCCATTAGTCGTTGATACCAATGATGATGGCCTCTTCAGGCTCGGCTCCTCTTCTTCTGCCAATGTTTTCTTTTGCCTTTGTTTCTTTCTTTGTTCTCTTGAGTGAGTTCTTAAGTAACATGAACCACTTGGACAAGATTTCAACTGCTGGGACAAGTAATGTTACGAGGAATGCGACGAGAACTACTAATCCGATAGCCATTCCTAAGAATGCTGATGAGAATGCGGATGGGCCGATTCCGTAATAAAGGATTGCGATGAAGCAGATGATGAGTGACATGACTAGCATATCTCCTGCTGACTGCTTTGAGGCTTCCTTCAAACATGCGAGGCCGAATTCACGTGATGATTTGTCTTTCTCGTGTGAGTCTGCTGCGACTTCTTTTTCTTTATTAAAGATAAATAAGGATAAGAGGAATGCGACGACTGTAGTTGTTAAGACGCCGATTGACGCGACTGGAGTGACAGCGATTCTTGTGAGAGCGAAGAATCCTGCGACTGTGACGCCTGATCCCGCTGCGATGAGAGTTGTTGCAACCGCTCTAGATGGCTTGAATCTCAATGCGAAGTAAACGACGAGGGCTAAGAGCGAAACCGCTGTAGCAACATAAACCGTTCCAAGGGATGGGGTTCCAACGCTTGTGACGACGTTCTGTGCCTGAACATAGATTGGTTCTGAGCCGAATACTGCGTCTTTAGCTTCTTTGAGAGCTGACTGGAGTGAATACTTGTTTGTGTCTCCGCCGACGTTGACAGTGAAGATTTCTTCTGCGTCTGAGCCGGTTGAGAAATGCTGATTTAATGTGACATTGAAGTAATAAACATCATATGTTCTTTCTTCGTCTGTCATGTGGATTGCACTCTTTTCGAGGATGATGTCATCGACATAATCGTTGAGTGATTTTTCTCCGTTTAAAATGACTGAGAAGAAATCATCTTTGACCTGCTGGACTGTAGCTAATCTAAGAGATGCTGATGATAATCCGTTTTCTGCGCGGAATTCGATGGAGATTGCTGTCTTATCAGCGTATGTATTTGAATAGTTGTATGCGTTTCCGTTTAATGCGGAGAAGACTGAGACGCCTGCAATTGATGCGACTGCTAATACTGCTGCAACGATTGCCATAGGCTTCTTTGCCTTTGTGTAATCCTTCTCATAGAGAGGGCCGAAGAATGTCTGTTTTTCGCCATTTGCGAGGTTAGGAACTTTTGATGTTTCAACGCCGTAGAATGAAGCGATCTTTGTATCTGTGTTCTTGTCGTTAGCGAGTAACCAAGATTCGATTCTGAGTAAGATGAGGTTTGCGACCAAACCGAAGAATCCGCCGAGAACGAGCATTAAGCCCATCTTGGAGAATGCGCCAGGGATTAAGCCGTAGATGCAAAGGCCTGAGAAGATTGAGATTAAGCCAGCGTCGATTGTTGGCCAAAGAGTCTTCTTAATAGCTTCGCTATAAGCTTTCTTGAGTGTACGTCCTTTGTAGAGTTCTTCTTTCATCTTAGCGAAGTGGTAAACGCCACCGAATGCCGAGATGATTGTTGCAAGGGCGAGACCGACTAATGCGCCAACGCCAAACTGTGCTGAGAAGTATCCGAATAAGAGGAGAGTGCCAATGACTGTGAATGATGCGTTTGCAATGACTGCCAATGCTCCCATTCTGTAGAAGACACCAACTAGGATGACTGCTGCAAGAAGTGAGACGAGTGTAGCGATCATTGTTAAGTTGAACGCTGGGGTAAGATGCCAATCACCTGCTGCTGCTAGTTCTTCAACAGATGCTGTGATTGTGTGGCTGAATGCATATGAGACTTCGCAGCCGGAACCGACTTTTGCGTAGTCAGATGCGTTCAAGATTGATTTGTAGTAAACAGCTGCTAAATATGCTGCGCCTGCTTTTGATTCGTCGAATTTGTCATCCTTGATTGCTGTTGAGTTAGGGATGATCTGGAATCTCTTGTAATCGTTATCGTCGTCTGCATCATCATACCAAGCCTGCTTTGGATCTTCGCCGAAGACGAGTCTCTTAGACATATTGACATCGTAGTCCTCTGCAGATGTGTTTGTTGCTGCAACGAATGTGTCTGCGTCCTGTCTATTTGACCAGAGAACGACGTAGCAGCTCTTTGCTTCGACGCCTTCTTCTTCATTTGCTGACTGGGTGTTGTCGTTGCAATAGTTGATAAGTTCAGCTAATTTGCCTTCTTTTCCTGGTTCGTTAACTTCGATTGTGACGACTGGAACGTTGTTGACATAGCGGATATCAGCCTCATGTCCATCGAACATGGTGTTGTATTCGTCATAGTGTGGAGCGTTTGCTTCTGTGTCTTCATCGCCGCATCCGACGCCTAATGAGATGTGTCCGCCGCTGAATGGCAAGTAGTTTGCCAAGTAGTTGTATTCGGTGTCATCATCACCCTGGCCTCTAACTGAGACGACGAGTGTGTCTGTACCTTGTTTTGTAACTGTAGCGTTTGCGCCCCAGTTCTCGAGTCTATATTCAAACTCTTCTGCAACTGCATCGATCAAACCTGTGTCTGAACCGGTGTCGTTGTTTCCGTAATAGGCATCTGGTGAAACGCCTGTAACTTTGTTATCTGTGCTGTCTTTCTTAAGAACCTTAAAGTAGAGATCTCTACCCGCTCCGTATGTAACATCTGTATCAAGGTTTGTGATACAAGAGCCGATTGTTGCGGCTCCTCCTACGATGAGGGCAGCGGTCAATAAGATGTAAGCTAGTCTTCTACGCATAATATCAGCCTCCGCGAGTTGCCCTGCACGAAAAAGGCGTGCTGGCAAGCGTCAATGATTTTAACGCATACGAACACGCCTATACAAGTAGGTTTTTAACAAATCTCTAAAAGAGAGTGTCTTGATAAGGTTTTTTGAGGTGGGAATAAGCCTTAGGTGTGGCCATTCTTCCACGAGGAGTTCTGTCGATGAGGCCTATCATAATGAGGTAAGGCTCATACACATCTTCAAGGTTTGTGATCTCTTCTCCGATAGCAGAAGCGATTGATTCAAGTCCGACTGGTCCACCACGGAATCTTTCGATAATTGTGGTTAGATACCTTAAATCGACTTCATCTAATCCTAAATCGTCAATCTTAAGAGCTTTTAAAGCGTGGGCGGCTAGCTCAACATCTATCTTATCTAAGCCTTCGAAAGAAGCAAAGTCTCTAACACGCTTGAAAAGACGGTTAGCAATACGTGGTGTACCACGGCTTCTCTTGGCTAAAAGCTTGACTGCGCCTTCTGTTATCGGCATCTTCATAACTGCAGAAGTTCTTTCGATGATTCCTGCAATTTCATCCTCTGTGTAGAAGTTGATTTTCTCTGAGATTCCAAATCTTGCACGAAGAGGTGACGAGAGGTCTCCTGCTCTAGTTGTAGCGCCGACTAGGGTAAAAGGAGGGAGAGGTAAGGTAATGGATTTTACATTGCCATCCCTATTCATCATGATGGTTAATTTATAGTCTTCCATAGCGCCGTAAAGCACTTCCTCAACCGGTCTAGGAAGTCTATGAATCTCGTCAATGAAAAGGATATCGCCAGGCTCAATTTCACTTAAAATGGCAGCTAAATCGCCGGCTTTCTCGATAGACGGTCCGTTAACGACTTTAATTTTGCCGCCCATTTCATTTGCTATGACATAGGCGAGAGTTGTTTTACCCAATCCAGGAGGTCCATATAAAAGGACGTGGTCTAGGCACTCTTCTCTATTTTTTGCTGCGCCGATAAAGATGCGAAGGTTCCTTTTGAGTTCGCTCTGGCCTACATACTCTTTTAAAGTCTGAGGCCTAAGAGTTAAGTCTTCCTGGACATCCTCTACTTCTTTTTTGGCATCCACTAATCTAGCCATTAGAGATTATCCCTTTCTGAGAGCCTTTAAAGCTGTTCTCAAGATGTCTTGATCGCTCATGCCGGTAGCGTCGATCTTGGCGAGGACATCGTCGATATCCTTAACTTTGAAACCAAGCTGTTTGAGCGCCATTCTGACGTCAGCGAATCTCTCATCTACTTTATTCTTCTTTGTTGCGGTTTCGGTGAGTTTGCCTTTCAAATCAAGGATGATCTGAGAAGCGGCTTTTGGTCCGATACCTGGTAATTTCTTGAGGAATGACACATTGCTTCCTGCAATAGCGGCAAAGAGTTCCTCGGGGGTCGTTGTCGATAATGCGCTTAAAGCGGTCTTTGGTCCGATTCCTTTAACGCCGATTAAGGCAAGGAATGCGTCTTTATCTTCTTTTGTCTTGAAACCAGCTAAATAATGATCGTTTTCTCCATATACTTCGTAGCAATAGACGGTTGTTTCTTCGCCCATCACGAAAGATTCTGGCTTTGAAACGAATAATTCATAAGCCACATCATGGACATCAACTGCGATTGTTGATTCTCCGATATATACGATTTTTCCTCTGAAATAATAATGCATATTTATTTAAGCTAGGAAGAAGACGAGCAATAAAACAATGGCTAGTATCGCGCTGCCGGACAATGATAACGCGGCTATTACGAATGCCTTGTTTTTCTCGTTCATCTAAGACGCCCCTCCTTTAGTTGAAATATTCGAATGCGAAGTCGTCGATATAGACTGTATCGCCGTTTTTGGCGCCGATTCTATCGAGCTCTTCCTCGATTCCGAGTTTATCTAAGTACTTAACGAGTTTGGAGATACCTTCATCGGTTGATGTGTTGATGAGCCTATAGGTTTTAATGACCTGCTCACCGATGATTCTCCATTCTCTTGCTCCTTCTGAGACGATTTCGAATTCATGCTGCTCGCGAGCTCCGTTGATATGAGCGTCGTAAACCTTGATTCCCGAATCTTCTGTCTGGCCCTTAAGTGGGAAGTCAGGAGTGATATCAATCAAGTTCTTCGCCTTTTGGAGAAGCATATCAACGCCTTGATGGGTTAGAGCTGATAATGGGAGAGACTCAAATCCGATTTTCTTATCGAATTCAGCCTTCCTCTCTTCTGCCCCCTCTTCATCCATCTTGGTTGCAACGACAATCTGAGGTCTCTGGTCTAAGTTTGCGCCATAGCCCTTGAGTTCCTCGTTGATGATTGTGTAATCTTCAAACGGATCGCGTTCACCTGACATTGAAACAAAGTGGATTAAGACACGGCATCTTTCGATGTGGCGCAAGAACTCTAAACCGAGTCCTTTGCCCTCGTGAGCGCCTTCAATTAATCCTGGCATATCCGCCAAAACGAATGAACGTCCATCACCCAAATCAACAACGCCGAGGTTTGGTTCTTTGGTTGTGAACCAATAATCTGCAGCTTGAACGTTTGCTCTAGATACAACATTTAAAAATGTTGATTTGCCAACAGATGGGAATCCGATAATGCCGGCATCTGCGACGGATTTAAGTTCTAAGATAATCTTCTTTCTCTCGCCTGGATGTCCGTTTTCACCGATTCTTGGAACGCGGTTGCGGGATGATTTGAAACAGGCGTTGCCTCTTCCTCCACGACCGCCTTTTGCGACCATGACTGTATCGCCTTCTTTTTTGAGGTCAGCGATCAAACGGTGTCCATCTTGCAAATATGCGACCGTTCCGACAGGGACTTCAACATAGATGTCCTTGGCGTTATGTCCGTACATATTCTTTTTATGTCCTACTTCACCATCCTCTGCGATTGCGCAATATGAGTGGCGATAACGGAATAAGTTATTTATGTTTCTGCATGCGATTAAGTAAACGGAGCCTCCACGACCGCCATTGCCGCCATCAGGTCCGCCCCATTCAGAAACTTTATCGTGTAAGAAAGAAATGTGACCATCGCCACCCTTTCCGCTTCTAACCTCGATTGTTACGTGGTCAATTAATGGCATTAGGCTGCCTCCTTGAACTTAACTAGTTCCTCTTTTGAGAGTCTTAAATTCTTTTTGTTTTTCTTGATTCTCGCCATCTCTTTGAAGAAGTTCCAGCTGGTTCTAGCCGCCTTCTTGATGGTTGAATCTTCGTCATCTGTCCAAACGCATGGGATTTCGTTAATTGAGAAACCGTTTAGCTTCATGAAATAAAGGTACTCAATATCAAATGCGAAACCGTCGATTGACTGTCTTCTTGCCATTTCTTTAGCGATATCCGTTCTAAAGAGCTTGAATCCGCATTGTGTATCGTGGACACCTAAATGGAACATCATTCTAGTCAAGACTCTAGATCCCCAAGAGATGAATCTCCTCTTTGCGGTTTGCTTAACGACGATTGTCGCGCCTTTCATGTGACGTGAGGCTATCTGGCAATCGTATTTGTCGATTACTTCTAGCATTTTCTCGGTTGTCTTTAAATCTGTTGCAAGATCTGCATCCATGAATAGGCAGTAATCTCCGTTTGATTCGAGAATTCCTTTGTTTACGTTATGGCCTTTGCCTGGATGATTATCATATGGTGCTAATCTGACGTTGGAAGGCATGCTCTCCATCTCTTTTAAAGCGAGATTCTGGTTTTCTTCGTTGCTCGCATCCGTTACGATGACAAACTCAAAATCAATACCGAGGGCATTGTAGTATGGAAGAGCCTTTTCCTTGATGTTTTTGAAAAGCTTTTCCGATTGGTTTTTGACAGGGAATATTACTGAAAGTTTCATATATTAATAATAGTAGAGTAATAACTCTATAACAACTAATCCTCATCATCGAGAGATAAGACGGACATGAATGCCTCCTGAGGAACCTCTACGGATCCGATGGCTTTCATTCTCTTCTTACCTTCTTTTTGTTTTTCGAGGAGTTTCTTCTTACGTGAGATGTCGCCGCCATAGCACTTTGCCAAGACGTCTTTTCTCATTGAGCGGATATCGGCACGAGCGATGACTTTGCCGCCGATACTTGCCTGAACAGGCACTTCAAACTGCTGCTTAGGGATTATTTCCTTAAGTTTCTGAACAATTCCAATGCCTCTCTTATATGCATCAGGCCTGTAAACGATTATTGATAAAGCATCGATGATATCACCATTGAGCATGATGTCCATTTTCGCTAATTCAGACTGTCTATACTCATCCATTTCGTAGTCTAATGATGCATAGCCTTTCGTGGCCGATTTGAGCTTATCGAAGAAATTGAAGATTATTTCAGAAAGCGGGATGAAGTATTTAACGATAACTCTAGTGTCATCAAAGTAGTCCAAATCGATATAGACTCCCCTTCTTTCTTGACACAACTGCATGATTGGCCCAACGAAATCTTTTGGGGTCATGATGCTTGCTTTTACGTAAGGCTCTTTAATGCATCTGATTCTTTGGACATCTGGTAAATCGGCTGGATTGTCAATCATGATTGTTGATCCATCGGTTAAATCGATTTGGTATTTGACTGATGGCGCGGTGAGGATGAGGTTCAATCCATATTCTCTCTCGAGTCTTTCCTGGATGACATCCATGTGGAGAAGACCTAAGAATCCGCAGCGGAATCCAAAGCCCAACGCCTTTGATGATTCAGGTTCAAAAGTTAATGAAGCGTCATTTAAGCAAAGCTTACCTAATGCGTCTTTCAAATCCTGATATTTTTGAGATTCAACTGGGTAAAGACCGCAGTAAACCATAGGGTTGATTTTTCTATAGCCAGGCAATGGGTTTGCGGCTGGTCTATCCGCTAGCGTGATTGTTTCACCAGGGAATACGTCTCTGATATCTTTGATTGTGGCGGTTAAATAACCGACTTCGCCGGCGTCCAATTGCCCAACAGACACTTCTTTTGGGGTTCTGATTCCAACTTCGGTGACCGTGTAGACTTTGTTTGCCGCCATTAATAGAATCTTGTCTCCCGGCTTAACTGAACCGTTCTTGACTCTAATTAAAACAACGACGCCTCTATACGAATCGTAATAGCTGTCGAAAATGAGGGCTTCAAGCGGATTGTTAACGTCTCCAGATGGAGGAGGGACGAGCTCCACTACCTTTTCTAACATATCCTGAATGCCGACGCCTGTCTTTGCGGATACGAGTGAACAGTCGGTTGTTGAGAGTCCGATTCTAGTTTCGATTTCTTCCTTGCACATGCCTATCTGAGCGGATGGCAAGTCTATTTTGTTAATGACAGGGATGACCATTAAATCGTTGTCGATTGCGAGGTAGACATTTGCGAGCGTCTGCGCCTCAACTCCTTGTGTGGCATCAACGACTAAAAGCGCGCCTTCACAAGCCGCGAGTGAACGGGATACTTCGTATGAGAAGTCAACGTGTCCTGGGGTGTCGATGAGGTTGAATATATATTTCTCTCCATCTTTTGCTGTATATGATACTGTTACAGCGTTCAGTTTGATCGTGATACCACGCTCCCTTTCGAGATCCATGTCGTCTAGCAATTGAGCCTTCATTTCGCGTTTTTCAACGGTGCCTGTTGACTCCAAAATGCGATCGCAAAGAGTCGACTTACCATGGTCGATGTGAGCGATAACACTGAAATTTCTAATGTGTGATTTGTCGAATGGCATAAGTTTTACCCGCGACAATATAACATATATTCAGTTTTTCTTATAGAAATTCTGTATATTTTCTTTCACATCATCAACAGATGTGACCAAATTGTATCCTTTCCAGGTCCTTGCAAAGAGTTCTCTGTATTCGGTCTTCATATATCTATCGTCTATTAAAAGCGCCGCTCCACGGTCGTTTTCTGAGCGGATTAGTCTTCCGACTGCCTGCATAACTTTGTTAACTCCAGGGTTCATATAAGCGTACTCGAATCCGTTTCCATTTTTCTTTTCATAGAATTCTCTGATGAGTTCTTTTTCGAAGCAGATTTGGGCTAAACCGATTCCAACTACCCCTACTCCAATTAATCTATCATCAACTAGGTCAATTCCTTCTGAGAACGAACCACCGATAATAAGCAATCCAACCGTCGTGTTTTCTGGACTTGGTAGGAATCTAGAGAGGAAGAGTGTCTTCTCATCGTCGTTCATGTCTCTTTCCTGTTCAAAAACATCGGCATTTCCGAAATCGAGATAAGGCCTGATGTTGTCTAAATACTCATATGAAGGGAAATAAATGAAGTAATTACCTGTTTTGGCCGCGACAAATTCCTTCAGATAATTGGCGACTTCCTCGTAAGTCTTGTCTCTATCTTTGTAACGGGTAGATATCATCGGGGCAATCATCAGATCGAAATTATTCTCCGGGAAAGGCGATGGGAGAATAAGGTAAGGGAATGCCTTATCACCCAATATTGCATCCATGTAATAATCTATCGGTTGCAATGTGGCTGAGAAAATAACCGCTCCTTTAACCTTCATGAGCGAATCTTTAAGCATTGGGCTAGGGTCTTCGCAATAAAGTTCCAGTGAATAGTTATTTCCCATTCTTCTTGCATATAGTGTTGTATTCTGTGCAAAATTCTCGTCAATGAAAGAGAATCTGTGGCATCTTCTTCCAAGTTCTGCATAAGAATCGCCAAGACTTGGATGAGGTTCTTTGTTCACTGCAATATGGGCCTTTTGAATTGCATCTAATGCCTTTAAAACTGGTTTAGGAATCTCTGTTAGTCTCTTAGAGTCTCCCGGGTTTAAGTCCTCAAATTCAAGCGATGTCTTAAGCTTGTTTAATGCGTTTTTTATCTTTTGGACTTTGTGCTTTTTGAGGCTTTTCTTCACCTCGACGATTAAATCTGTGTTTATCGATTCTGAATAGGCGGACCTACCTCTATCTATGAGGTTGTGCGCTTCGTCGATGAGCATTATGAAATTGGATGAGTCAACAGTCTCATCAAAATATCTTTGTAAATAAACAATTGGATCAAAGAAATAATTGTAATCCAGTATTATTACATCCGCCCAAAGTGATAAGTCTAGTTGAAGCTCGAATGGGCACATCTGATAGTTTCTTGCAACTTCTCTGACGAAGTCAGTTGAGAATCTTTGGTTAGTTTCAAGCGCTTCTTTTGTTACTGCGCGCAGCTTTGAATAATAGTTTTTTGCAAAAGGGCATTCATCAGGGTTACAGGCAGCGCCTGGATTTGGGCAGATCTTATCCTTGGCCATGATTAAAGAATCTCGACCTTTGAAACCTGACTCGTAAAGTTTTGTCATGGCATCGAACGCCGATAAACGTCCAGACGCCTTAGCGGTTAAATAGAACACTTTTTGATTGTTTGTGGACCCAAAAGCGGTAACGGATGGGTATAGAGTCGACATTGTTTTTCCGATGCCTGTAGGAGCTTCACAGAAAAACACTCCGCCTTTCTTGGCGACGCTATATGCATACTTAGCCATTTCTCTTTGGCCTGGTCTAAATTTGCTATAAGGGAATTTCAAATCTTTCGCGGACTCATTACGTTCCTCTATGTGTTTGAATTGTTGCATCTGGAATGCTAAATATTCGTCAATTAAAGCGAGTGTATCCTTCAATAATTCTTCAACTGAATATGTGAATTCTTTAAGCATTCTCGAATCGTCGATCTGACTGATATAGGTTAACCTGACGATTGCTTTATCAAGTTTTTTGTCGTGGCAATACATCAAGGCATAGCATTTGGCCTGTGCTAAATGCCATTCTTTTTGTTCGTTATAGAAAACGTCTAATGGCGCTACTGTTGATTTGATTTCATCGATGGTCGGATATTTCTGGCCGATAATGATGCCATCTGCTCGTCCTTCAATCGTGACTGAAGCGCCTTCTCGAAGGAATGTTTCTCTAAGATAGACTTCTGATAAATACTCATTCCCTTGTTTACGCTGAAAAGCGGCGTGGATTTTGCTACCCACTGCCATGGTGTCGCTGTTATAAACCCTATTGTCTATATCGCCTTCACGTAGCAGGAAATCTACAAGCTGGTGAACCGATAAGGTCAGTTCCCTGATATCCGCCATTTTTCTTTATTCTAAATGAGCTCCTTCGCTCAAGCGCGCGCCGTTTTTGAACGATGTTCCATCCATCTTCTTCTTGCCTTCGTATTGGACTGAATCAAGAGATATGATGCCATCCTTTAATTGGACTAATAGCTTCTTCTTGTTTGGGACTATCTCCCCAACTTCTTTAATTGTTTCTCCGCTAAAGATGTGGGCTTCAAATATTTTAAGTTTCTTGCCATCAAGCATCACATAAGCGCCTGGAGTGAATGACATTCCGCGTATTAAATTGACAA
>JAKSVF010000035.1 GCA_024408235.1 Bacilli bacterium | reverse complement strand
GTCACAAAGAAGGATTTAACATACACTTCAAGCGATTCCACAATCGTTTCATTGAATGTTAACAAAGTTACGGGTGAGGTCACCGCAAACGGTAACAAGGCAGGAACCGCAGTGATCACATGCAAAGATAATGTGAGCGGAGTCACAGGAACTATCACAATCACAGTCGAAGCGTCTGCAGCCTTAATCCCATCAACTCTAGCAGGAACCTGGACAGGCACTGATGACACGATGTATTGCGACACAGTCATCACAGTTAACTCAGATGGCACAGGAACTCTTGTCATCGACGACCTCGGCGTTTCAATCACCTTCACATTCAAGAGCGCAAGCGGCAAAGTCTACACATTTGAGTGCAGCACAGGAAAGACATTGGTCTTAGAAATCGGTTCAAGCCACTTATTCGTCACATATGACGGCGGAGAGATGGATGGTGAGCTCAATTACTCATTTGATGACGCAACATTTGATAGATAGTTATGAAAAAGAACATATTGTTATTAGGAGCAGCGTTATTTGCTTTGGCAAGTTGCTCAGGCGGTAATGAAGAATGGAGACCAGACTTCAGCGATAACCCTTGGGGAGAAGAGACCGCAAACGCATGTTATGATGCAGTCCATGGAGTGATTCCTTACATCCAGTGCGACTCTTATGAATATAAGACCAGCGTAGATGACTATGGCGATGACATGATCACCTTCTATCTCTATTACGAGACAGATGATCTCGCTTATAAGGCATTCCAAGATTACGCAACCTTATGTGCAGAGAACATGTATGTCGTCAATATCGGTGAGAACACATACATCGATTACGACACCCTCACCTACTATACCTATGAGTCCATGTACGCTGACTGCTTAGTCGGAAAGAATCTCGGACTTGAGATAGTTGGAGCCACTTCAACTTATAATGAAAAGCCATGTTTAGGCTTATTCGTCTACAACTACATCTACGTGCCAGAGAATGAATATCCAGAACTCGCGGTTCAGGATGTTCTCGGAGAGCATAACGATGTCCCGAAAATCGAAGGCGAAGGATACACTTATGAATTCATGATGTTCCTTGACCCAGACTATGGAACTAAAGGCGTTGAGATCGCAGTCAAAGGCTGTTCATACGATATCGAAGAATGGTACTTCAACACACTTATAGAAGATGATTGGTTCATCATGTGGTGTGATGACTTAAACGAGACGTACGATAGAATAACCGAGTATCCAGGTCTCACTCTTGGAACTTACTATTATGCGATGAGTGACACCACTCTCATCATCTTCGAGTATAACCTTGATAAAGCAGCCTTTATCCTCGATATATTCGAAAGACCTGCTGATATGTAATAAAAACGCGACCGAACGATGGTTTAGCCACCGAAAGGTCGTGTTTTTTTATTTTTTTTGCTAATTTTTAAAAGTTTTTGGTAAAAAATCAGGAAAACTCCTCTATTTATTAGTGGAGGGCATTGTAAATGTGCTTCATAGATGCCATCCGCCAGACTACAGGAAAGGCTTCCGATGATCCTCGTCGCTATTGCAGCGATTTTGGTTATCGCGATACTTGTTAGGGTGCTGAAATAAAAAAGATGCCCTCAGGTGACTGGGGGTATCGAAAAGCACCTTAATTATATGGGCACGCGCCTTGAAATGCAAGACTCGCGTGTCCAAGGCCTCCATCGTCTGGCGGATGCCTCCAAAAAGAGATGCAAAATTATAACTGCAACAATTGCACGAAAACAGGGATCCCTCTTTTTGTTGGTGGATGGTTATTTTATCGTTCATTGAACCTTCCAAGGGTTTTTAGCAAACGCTTCGGTAAATTAAGCATTCTAGATGAGAAAACGCCTAGAAACGGCGAAAAGAAAACTCCCTAATGATATTAGAGAGCTAATCTTTTACATTAAATCAAAGATACCGTTTGCAAGTGTCTCTGCCATAAGTTCCGCACCTTTGACGGAGAGATGGACTTTATCGCTTCTGATGAGGTCTCCTAATGGCTCATAGTTCTCAAACACTTGTTCGGTATCTACAAGTGCGAGTTCCTCTTCTTCTGCTATGTCTCTGATGATTGGGTCAACCGTCTCAACGATGACATCGCCTGGGATGTTGAACTGATTTGAGCCAGTCGTTGGAGGAGGCGTCATAATGACGAAGCTTGCTCCTGGAACGTCTTGCCTAAATGAATCGAGAAGAGCCTTGTAGCCGTCTTTAAATCCCGCCTCAGCATTCTTCCAGCCTGTTGCGTCGTTTGTGCCGAGTAAGATGCAGATGATGTCTGGCTGATATGTGACTGCCTGCTGATATACATCCTGGAGGACATATTTCTTTGCAGGATCATCCCATGAGCCACCATAACCCGTGATTGAGATTCCGTTTACTCCACAGTTCTTGACATCAAAGCTTATGCCTGAGATGCCGTTTTCGTTGAAATAATTCTGGAGGTATACAGGGTATGCCTCATTTGCCCAATAGTGGCCAGCGGTCAAAGAGTCTCCTACACATGCGACCTTATATGAGTCTTTCTCAGGGATATATGGCTCTGGTGCAGGTGGTTCTTCAATGGATGTATCTCCGCTTGGCTGAACACTGGAAACCGGTTCTTTAGATGCGCATGACGCTAAAGAAAGAGCGAATAATGTAGAAAACAAAAGTTTGGTAAGTGTCTTATTCATAGTTTTTTCCTCTATGTGCAATATACCCCAAAAACACTCTATCTCAATGATAATCTTGTCAAATTAGGGGCAATTTATAAGAAAAAACAAGTTTTTGGGAAAAAAAGGGAAAAGTCCTCTATTTATTAAATGCGCTTAAAACATGCCGTCCGTGAGAACATAGAAAAGGCAATCGATGATCCTCGTAGCAATCGCTGCGATATTGGTTATCGCAATACTTGTTAGGGTGTTGAAATAAAAAAGGTTCCTCGGGAGACCGGGGAAAACCTAACAACATCTTAATTATAGGGGCTCGTTCCTTGACAATCAAGGCCAGCGCGCCAAAGGCCTCCATCATCTCACGGACGCCTCCTGAGCAATTAATTTTAACTCTACGTGAGTGCAAAAGAAAACGCCCCATATGGAGCGTAGTCTAATTCAATTAAGCATGTCTCTTTTTGAAGATCTTGTCATCAAATTTCTTGCGTGCTTCGGAGAGGGATTCGCCTTCTTCAAGAGCGGAGATGATACAAGCGAAGAGAGGAGCGAGATATAAGACTTCAATCTTGTCCGACTTCTTATCTTCTGGGAGAGGGATTGTGTCGGTGATGACAAGCTTCTCTAACGCGGAGTTGTTGATGTTTTCAAGAGCCTTGCCTGAGAGAATGCCGTGTGTGATAGCTGCATAAACTGATTTAGCGCCTAATTCTTTTAATTTATTAGCTGCTAAGCAGAGTGTGCCTGCTGTATCAACGATATCGTCGACGATGATGCAGTTCTTTCCTTTGACGTCACCGACGATGCCGACGAATTCAGCCTGGTTTGGTTTTGGTCTACGCTTATCGATGATTGCAAGAGGAGCGTTTAACTTCTCTGCGAGTCTTGATGTTCTAACGACACCGCCGTGGTCTGGAGAGACGCAGCAGATATCTTCTAAGCCTAAATCCTTGAAGTATTTCCAATAAAGAGGCATAGGTGAGATATCATCGACTGGGATATCGAAGAAGCCCTGGATCTGAGAGACGTGCAAGTCTGTGCAGACGACGCGGTTAGCTCCTGCTGTTGTGATGATGTCAGCAACGAGCTTAGCGGAGATTGGCTGTCTTGGTTTTGCTTTTCTATCCTGTCTAGCATATCCGAAATATGGCATAACGCAGGTGATTGAGCGAGCTGATGCTCTCTTTAATGCATCGATTGTTATGAGAAGCTCCATGAGTCTTTCATTTACTGGAGCGCATGTTGATTGGATGATAAATACGTCATCACCACGGCAAGATTCCATTGCTTCGAAGCAAACTTCTCCATCAGAAAAGTGTGGGATCTTGGCTGGCATTACGTGTGCGTCGAGAATCTCGGCGATTTCCTGAGCCATGTCTACGTTGGCTGTGAGAGGTAAGATTTTAAGTCTTTTGTTCATGATTTTTCCTCTGGGTCTTATGACCACAAGCACATTACATTATATTGACAACATCCTTCATCTAAAACCCTATAATTCGCTGAAAGCACTTTCTTAAAGAAAAAAGTCTGGTTTCCCAAACTTTACTTTGGTTCTCCATACTCTCTCTTCAGAGCATCGAGCGACACAACCCATTGATGGCCATATTTTGTAACATCCTGTCCTTTGACGAGTTTATTGTATTGAATCGCTTTCCTCAGCGTGGATTCATTTAAACCCCATAGTTTTGTCGCCTCGCTTATCGCTATAAGGCCATCGAATGGGGTTTTAATGACACGTCCGTGTTCAAATATTTCATCGCAGGCAAGGTCGATATCGTCGTTCCAGATTACTCCATAGCCTCCCGGACCGACATGGACGGATTCAAAAACCGCTCTTTTTTTCAAAATGGAAAACTCTTCAATCTCACTCAAGAGAGGAGATACATCGTAAATTTTTGTCACGCCTTCGACGAATTGGACCACTATCTCCATATTCTTTGAAGGATATACTGAATTGATTTTGTGAAACATGTGGACTCCTTATTGTAATGGCGCAATCTTAGAAAACTTTTGTTCATTCCACACCTTGATCAGTTCATCCTTATGGATAAGCACCCATTCTTTAACCATTCGAAGAGCATTCTGAGGAAGTGAACCGTCCAAAACTACAGAATCGTTTATTCCAACGATAGCGTTGTAGTCACCATAAGATACGTGGATGTGGGGTGGATTGTGATCTTTGAAATACATGTAGATTACAATTCCGTAAAAAGAGGATAAATTAGGCAACGATCTTCTTTACCCATCAACGACTGTATGGTATCACGATTTAGTGATATGGGGAACATGAAAAAAGTCTGGTTTCCCAAACTTTTCTGCAATTAGTCTTTATATGTCTCTTTGATATTGATCGATGAGAAGTGTTCAAGATTTGAGCCATCGACCCATATGACGTGAGAGATGTCCTCGCAATGGATGATTGAATGGAAGAGTTTGTCGCGTCCGATGAACATCTTGATGACCTTGTTAGGATCTTCACATGTTGAGACAAGGTTATTTAACCCGTTGACCATATCCTGGACTTCGCAGTTAGCGTCTGCCTGAGCAAGTAAGATGATTGCGACGTTGCACTCTTTGGCGAGTTTGGCAAGCGTTGCGACGATGCCTGTTATATCTTCGACGTTCTTCGCCTCGCCATATGTTGCGGAACGGAGCAAGTCGAGATAATCGATGTAGACTGAGTCAACCTGATTTGCTCTCATCTTGACGATGTGGCAAAGCTCATCGAGGGCCACTCCAGCACAGTCAACGACGTTGATCTTGAAGAGTTCTGTCCATTTGACACCGAAATGGCTGTGGAGTTTGTTGTAGATGATTGACTGGCAGTACTCATATGAGAAATAAAGAACGCCTTTGCCTTCTCTTAACTCTCCTGCAGCGTTATAGACTGAGATTGTGGATTTTCCTAATCCGGATTTTCCTAAAAGGACGCTTAAACGACCTTTCTCTAATTTGATGATTTCCATGGTTGATACCTCTTTGGTGATATAAATATATCCTTTTTGAGTAAATGTGTAACTATTTCTTTTTCGTTATATCTAGGACATGAGATGAGGCGCCGAGCAGTTCTGGCCTTTCGCATGTTGCTAAATGATACGCTATAAATTCCTGATATTCCTCTTCGCTTAAAGCGTTGATGAACACGCGTAAGTAGTCAGATGGTCCATCGCTTGCGATGATTTTGACTCTATTTAAACCTGCGAGCTCATTGTATTCGTTGATGTCTTCTAACCTGACCATCGAATACAGGTCATCCGGCTTATTGATGACGTGGAAGTCTTCAGTGAGATCCCCTTTTGATTCTAGGATGTGCTTCTTCATAAACGCGTAGCTTATGACTGCGTATTCGTTCATGTAGTAGCTAGTTAAGATGATTCCGTTTGGTTTTGTCACTCTTTTCGCTTCTAGAAGGGCTCTAACCTTATCTTCTTTGTTCATCAGGTGATATATAGGACCGAATACGAGGGTGACATCAAATGAGTCGTCTGGCAAAAACGATAAATCTAAAGCATTGCCTTGATGGATGTCGACATTAGAGCCTTTGGCTTTGAAGACATCGATGTTATGAGGGACGAGTTCCACTGCCGTAACTTTATAGCCCTGTTTATCGAAATACACGGAATACGCTCCAGTTCCTGCGCCGATGTCGAGGATGGTTTTGTCTTTATCGCCATGCAGCACTTCTTCGATGTATTTGATGTTGGTGATGAACTCAACGTTACCGTGTCTAGTTTGGAGACGGTGATCCTCGTTGAAATGGTTATAGTAATCCTCTAAAAGAGAGATTTTGGTGTTGCTTCTTTGAAAATTCATGGGGTGATTATATCAGTTTTATATATCTATATACATAAAAAGGGAGTTGATAGACAACGCCCTTAATGGTTTTATTTCTTGTTTATCTCGAAGAAGACGGTTCCATCGAACGTGTAGATATCGTGATGCGAGACTATCATGTTCCAGGTATCGCCTGCCTTAAGGCTGATGAAATCAGATGGTTCTTTTGAAGATGCGTCCCAGTTGAACTGAATCGCTCCAACGTTCCATATGATATACGCGCCTTCCATGCGTGATGTGAGATAGTATTCTCCATCCTCTGAAGCGGTGAATTTGACTGAGGTGCCATCTCCGGTTTCCGCATCGACCACGAAATCGATCTTGTTGACTCCTACAATCAATGCGTTTGAATCGGTATTAACAGGACCGGTTGAACAGACCACACTCATGTTGAGAACCTGGTTCTTCTTGGCGGTGTTCGTGATTGAGAAAGGATGCTTCTCGCCAGGATTTCCGCTATTAGATATGACTAGCGACATCGATTCTCCACCTTTTATTGTTGTTCCGTTGTATGAGAACTCAAAATTCTCGTTCTGACACTTGATAGTCCATGTGCAAGCTAACTGTGAAGAGGCTACAAAGTACATTGTCTTTTCAGGTCCGATAGTGTCGATTATCGTATCTTCATAACCTGTTGTGAGGTGGATTGGGTTAGATGCCTTAAGGCCTTCTCTTTCCCTATAATATCCGACTGCGAATAACCATTCATAGCCAGGCTTTGCAGCATTTCCAAGCCAGCCTTCTAAACCGTCATGAGTAAAGATGAGTCTTGCTTTTTCTATTGCGCTCAACATCGTCTTAACTTCTTCGGTTACATAGGTGTTTCCGTCTGAGTTAGCGAGGCTATAGTAGCCATTGAAGCAATCTTCATATGTCTTTGTGGCGCTATCGGTCACGAAATATGATGGTCCCTGTTCTTGAGAAGCCATCATGATGTTGTTATCGAAACCAGGGAGCTGTTTCTCATATGCCATATAAAGAATTGGTCCTGTTTTTGAGTTGAGGTGATAGAACCCGTCAGCCTCGTTATAAACAGGTTCATCACTTCCATCGACCGAGCAGAACTCGAACACTTCTTCATATGAAGACTCCGCTGCAGCTTTATGGGATGTGCACTGGATCCTTTCTAACTCCACTCTTTCTGGTGGAATGTATTCCCCAACTTTCTTAACGGACCAGGAGAATGTTGCTGGGTAGCGGCTCGCTGTAGCCGTGACGATATACGTCCAAGTGGTTCCCGGAATGAGGTTTCCGTTCTCATCCCTTTCTAGTTTTGGATTCCCGTTTTCATCTAGTTCGTCAATATGGACGAAGGCTTCTGGGGTGACGGTTAACTCGAATTTGAAGTTCTTCGATTCTCCGTCGTTATCGTATGAGCTGATCGGAGACTTTGGGTCGAACTGGAAAGCGTCTGAGGTTCCAATCAATCCAATGGATGGGTCGGCTGTGTCACCGGTTAAGCCCTCTTGTGCCCATGATGAAAACTCATATATTCCAGGCTCGGATGGAACGAACTTATAGAAAGCATTCTCTCCAGCTTTGCTAATTGTAGTTTCATGGACACCGGTGGAGATTCCTTTTCTTCCGTCGTATCTTCCGTTTCCACTGCCACCACTTTGCTCTTCTTTAGATTTAGTCACGACTGATGAGTCGATTCTAGAGATGGTTATGGTAACAATTTTGTTATCTTTTGTGACTTTATAGATGTTTGGGTTATATGTATATCCGTTTGGGATTTCGTCAAAACGGATGAGATATTCCCCTTCTTCTAAGCCTTTTGCAATAGCAACGCCTTCTTCGTTGGTGTCTATCGATTGAACGCTTTGGCCATCTTTATAGAAGATTACGGTTGCATCATTTTTTCCTAATGGAGTTCCGTCTGGATAGGTGATGTAGGCTGCGTAATCATCTCCAATCTCTTCTAAAAGGGAACTATTAGGTCCTTCTGAAGTGATAGATGACACTTCTTCTTTAGATGTTTCAACCTCACTGGTAGATGGGGTTACATCACCGCTTGAAGACTGAGATGGAGTCTTGGCGCATGATGCAGCGCCTAGAACCAAGAAGCCTAATGATAATGTGAGCATTTTTGCTTTTTTCATTTTAATTCCTCACTTATTTTCCGATGTGGTCATAGTAGTAGCAAAGCTTCTGCCATCCCTTCTCGCAATAGAATCCGTATTTGCCGGATACCATCTGGAGCATGTCGTGGAGTTTCTCATCAACTGGCACACAGCCGTTGTGTGGCTTAGATGAGCCGTCAATTTTGGAGATATAGGCTTTGAAGTCGTTTGTTAAGTCTTTCTTGTATGTGTCCGGTATTGGGCCGTTATCCTCTTCGATGTTTGTGAAATCTAAAGGTTTTCCGCCCCAAGGATCTTTAATCTTTGAGTTTGTCAAAATCTCATAGAGCGAGAATTCGAGGATTGTTGTTGGATACATGAAATCGCAATAGACGATTGAGCCAAGTGATCCGTCTTTAAGCTTTTCGTGATAATAGCCATCTTCTCCAACGGCGGTTTCGATGCCGGTTGAGATTGTTAAGCCGGTTGCTTCGCCATTCTCATCGAATTCCGAGGTGTAATACCCTGGTGAGCAGAGCTTTAAAACGTCTCTAGACTGCTCGTTTGTGAATTCGATGCCGAACTGGAGGGTGTCAAAGAGATAGATGTCTTCAAATCCGACACGGACGAATATTGACTGATCAGCGTCGAGATAGATGTAATCATGGAAATTAGGGACAGGTTCGACATCGTTATCGACTGTCCAATAAATTTCTCTCTCATCGAACTGGGATTCGTAGAAGAAATGATCATTCTCATCGGAATACCATGCGACTGCTGGATCATCTCCTAACGAATAGAAATGATATACACCCGATTCCACGGCGGTGAACTTGAAGCAGAGACCTCTTGGCATTATGACTTTCTTGAATGTCGCGTAGTTCTCTTCTCCGAGGGTCGCGATGAATGCGTTATCAGTGGATAAGCCCGCTGCAGGGTCAGTGTATTGAGGGGCACCACCATAGTTATCGTAATAAACGCAGAGCTCTAACCATTCGTCTTTGTGGCCTTTGCCTTCTTTAACTCTGATGTAGCTCTCAAGGAGTTCTTTAAGGTCAGCGGTGACTGGGACATAGCCGTCTTCTGTGTTGCTTGCGACGGTGATGTATCTCATGAGGGCATCGTTGATGACTTCTCCTGAAAGAGGGTCGATCATCTTATAAGATGCGGTATCGTTATAAATTGTTGACATGTTGTCGAAATGGGTTGTCTGGAAGAATCCGACCAACAAGAGTTGTCCGTCTTTTGAGTCGACGTGATAGTAGCCATCATCTTCGTTCAAGATGGCATTAACGTAGTTGGTGTATTTTCCTGATGTCATATCAAGGTCACCGTATGACGCCTCTCTTAAGACGTAGGTTGGGGTCTTGATCTCACTTACGCCATAGATTGAGAAGTTCTTGACGTAGACTGTATCATCTCCATCGATTGAGGCCTCGTCTTTCATGTAAACGAATCCGAATTCGTAATCTCTTGATTCATTTGAAACAAAGAGTTCGCAAAGTCTATATTTCGTGTCCACTCCACTAATCTCTTTGATGATTCGTCCATCTAAAAGAACATAGAGGATATCACCGTCTTTTTCGCTCGATGACTTATAGTCAAAAGCAAAGACCTCATCCTTGTCGAGATGGACATCGACATACATGATTGAATATGAGTTATGGTGTCCAGCGTTAGATGGGTAAATCGCCCCTTCTTCTTTTGAGATTAACCATGGCCAGTTGTATTTGGCGTCGGCGTTTTCTTCTTTCTTAAATGTCGCATCGGATGTAGTTCCGTTTGCAACTGTTGCGATTTCTTCCATTGATGGCCATTCATAGGTTGGGATGTCTGGCTCATCCTGGTTTCCTTTCCAGGTTGGTTTGTAGTCGTCTGATGTGTATTGATCAAACAAGACTTCAACGTCTCTAGCGGAAGCGAATGTTCCTTGGATCCATGAGACCATTCCGTATCTATCGATGATGACGGTTGTTGGGAAACCTCCAACGTCAAAAACACTTGTTAAGCCATAGTCATCATAGATCATGTTGAATGTGTAACCCATGTTGCCCTGGAATTCTAGGATGTCATACATGTCATCCTGATAGTCGAAAGCGAGTAAGGCGATGTCATCCTCATATTTGGTGTAAGCTTCCTGGATATATGGGAATTCAACCTGACACCACTGGCAGTTGATGAACCAGAAATTGAAAACGATAGCCTTCTTTGTCTTGAGGATGTCTGAGAACTTGAAATCCTGAGTGACCTCTTTAGAAACGAGTTTTCCTTTGTCGTTTTTGCTCCACTCAAGCTGTTTGGTTGCGAACTCCATGTCATACATGACGTCATATAGGCCAAGCGCTTCTTTGTCCTTGGCGCCGTGTGGATAGAGATATTCTTCTGGGATTGGAGCGTCTATCAAAGATGAGACCGCCGCTAAATCGTATTCCAAAGTATCGGCGTTGGTCTTGAATTCCTTCACCTGGTGGAAGCCCTGTGGGAGTTGGGATTTGACTGTATATTCGCCTTTAGGGGCTTTAACTGTTGCAACTCCACTTTCATCAGACCAACCGGTCGCGACGAGTTTCTTTCCGCGATAGAGTTTGACTCCTCCATCTTCAAGCGGCATGCCGTTCTGGGCTGAGATTGAGAAGGTGTATTCCACTTCTTCTCCATAGTTGCCTCCACATGACACCATGGCGAGTGTTGTGAGGGATAATACGAGGGGTAGTAATGTCTTTTTCTTCATGATGTCGCTCTCCTTAATAGTGCGATTTTAATTTAAAATCACGCTATTTGGAAGTTTATTCAGAAGGCAACTATAAAAAACTTAGCATTCTGAAATTATGGTTTTAATTGACTTTCTTGCGTTAACAGAAGATAAACAGGCCTCCGAACAAGAAAGCGAATACTACGATAACCATGATCAATGAGAAAACTACTCCGATGATTCCTCCGATGATTCTTATTCCGAAAAACGGGAAAAAGAATGGGAAATGATGGTGATGGAAATGATGGTGATGATGGTGGCAAAAGAACATTTTTGTTCCTCCTTCTCCAGGTCTAGAAAATAAAAACATTGACCCGGTTAACTAAGTCAATGATCTTGCTAGATTCTTCTATAGAAGGATCCGTGATACCGAGGATTTATCCTGTCTTGACGATATCACGCGAGTAAGCTACTCCTCACTGCATGGTCATCATATTATTTTTTATTTTGTTTGTATATAAAAATCGTATGGAACAACCTCTTTTAATCCTCGCAAGAAAAAGGTTGGAGATTCTCATATGATTTTGTGTCTAACGGATTTAAAGATAGAGATTCTATCAAATGGATTATTTTGCTCAAGGGCCATTCGGTTTATGGAAGATAAAAAGGGTGTCTAGTGACAGCCTTTATCCAACGCCGCAGTTATGTTCACCCTCTCCTCTACAATAGATATCATTCATGCGAAACTTTCATCGCTATCCCCTTTCATCGGGGTCAACGCCGATAGTTGCATTCTTCGGCAACATTCCTACGAGCGACATCGCATCGTCGTTGATTTTTGCTTTAATCGGCTTCAAGAAATAGATTGGCTTACCGTGACTGGTGACAATGATTTCTTCTTTTTTGGCCAGTTCGTTGTATTTATCGAAATGTTTCTTTAGTTCAGTTACCGTAATCGTGTGCATAGATAATTACCTTCGTGACATATTTTTAAAGTGTTGTAACGCTTTTTCAACGTTTAAATGAGGTTTAAGCAAAAAGAAAAGGATGTCTTCCGGCATCCTGTTATGACTGTCTTGCAAATCTTTGAGCGCGTTTCTTGATGGCCACTTGCTTCTGGTTGCTCTCAAGCTCATCCATATCGCACTCGATATCGGTGTATTCAACATTTCCGGAGAAAACCCATGGACTATAATTGTCCATGTTCTCGATAGCGATTATCTCATCCGCTCTTCTTTTGCTGGATGCGACGATCTCTAATTTAAGTTCACCCTCGGTGTATGTGTATCTATTTAATTTAGCCATTTTTAACGAATATTTTTAAAGCCCTTACATATCCTGCAAGGGCCTTAATTATGGGATTAATATTGAGATAGTCAAATGGTCTTTTTTCTAGGTAAAAAAGTATATAGATTTAATCGATAAAAGAATTTTTAAGAAATTTTTCAGTTGTATGTAACTAAAGTTAGGTTTCTAAAAGTTAGCAATCTATAACTGTCTGATTGTAGTCTTTTTCTTTTGAGACGAGCATGAAGATTCCAGCGAGAAGAAGAGTCGTAGTTCCGAGCGCCCCAAAGATGATGCTAGCGATTGCGATTCCTTTGATATCGCTCTTGGATTTAGCGATTGCTAATCTGTTCTTCGCTTTCGATGCAACGATTGTGTCGGCGAGGAAGAGAGGCGAGAGGAACAAGAATGTCACTGCTGCCCCAACGAATGTTCCGCCTGCGACGGTGAAGGCGGCGATATCGTCTTCAACTGTTGCATTTGCTGCAGCCTCAAAGAAACTTCCTGCTCCTATTGCGAATCCGATTGCGGATAAGATGAATGCAATAAATCCGAAGATTCCTAAGATTTTTGTGATTGTTAATAAGATATTTGCGGCTTTTTTCATAATATTTACTCCTGTTCTGTCTTAGCTTTAATTGTATCGCCCGCGAGCGAGCCTGTAGCTAAGGCTGTTTGAATGTTGAATCCGCCTGTGTAGCAGTCAACATCGATTACCTCTCCTGCAAAATAGAGGTTTGGCACGATTTTAGACTCCATCGTGCTAGAGGAGATCTCACGTGTTGAGACGCCGCCTGAAGTGACGACCGCCCTTTCAAAACCGTTGAGTCCGAGGTACGTGAGTTTGAAATGTTTTAAGGCCTGGACAAGTTCAAGACGTTTTGCTTTCGAGAAGCTTGTGCATCTTTCATCCACATCGAAGAATGTGTTCTCAAGGAAGAAATCCATGAAGCTTCTTGGCATGAGTCCTTCTAGGAGGTTGCCAACGAAGTCATTAGGTCTCTTCTCGATATCGCGGTTAATGCGAGCCATGAGGGTCACTTCATCTAATGCTGGCTTTAAATCGATTTCGAGTTCAACGTTCTCCACTGCTCTTCTATTGATGAGAGATGATGTAGAGATGACGATTGGTCCATCGATGTAGTCGTTATAGAAAGTGAGCTCACCGAATTCGCTGTGCTTCCATTTGCCGTCTTTCACATTGAGAGAAACGCATTTGAGGGTGAATCCGACCATTCTATGAGGGATGTCCTCTTCGATTCTGATTCCCGTTAAGGCTGGAACCGGTTCGATGATGCTGTGGTTAAATGATTCAGCGAACTTATATCCATCCCCGGTCGATCCGGTTAATGGGTACGACATACCGCCCGTTGCGATGATTAAATAATCAGCTTGATAATGGCCTTTAGAAGTCTCGATCTTGAATTTATCATCGACTTTTTCGATCTTCTTAACATTTTCGTTATAACGAAGAGAAACGCCTTTTAGTCTGCATTCAGACACGAGAGCGTCTGTGATGTCATAGGCCTTGTAGGATTCCGGAAATACCCTATTTCCTCTTTCCACCACAAGTGGACAGCCGTTAGATTCAAAGAAATCCATTGCGGCTTTGGAATTGAAATGGTTTATGGCAGAGAACATGAACTTCGGGTTCACGACAACGTTTTCGATGAATTCTCTCTCGCTAGAGGCATTGGTGACGTTGCATCTGCCTTTTCCGGTGATGAAGAGTTTCTTTCCGGCTTTCTCATTCTTCTCTAGAAGTATGACTTGGTTATTTTTATTAGCGGCTTTGCTAGCGGCGATTAAGCCTGCAGGCCCCGCTCCGATTACTATAGTTTTCATACTGATAGTTTAGTTTACCCGCCCATTGTTATTCAACAATTAGCGATGGGATTATTCGCCTATATACTCTTTGAGTTCTCCATTCATCACGACATCTTTTCCAGGCATGACCTTGGTTAAGTCATCTCCGCCCCTCTTGGCTTCTTTAATGATTGCGCGGGCCATTCTAGACATGTTGTCCGCGAGCAATTCCTCATCAAAGAAATTGTTTCCTGAGACGATGAGGCTTGTAACGCCGATTGTGACAAGAGTTAAAGATTCATAGATCCAAATCGCCTGTTCCTCGTTAACGTCGAATGTCTTTTCGATTAGAGGGGTGACTTCATCGAGGTGAGCAACCGATTTCAGGACAGATTTGAAGTTTACGAAATCCTGTCTTTCAAATAACAGGATCTTGAAATATTGAGGGTAATCTTTTGCGAAACGGATAAGCTGCATCGATAAGCCCTTGAGTGGAGGGGTCATGGTTAAACCTTCTGCAATGTAGGAATCATAAAGACTCTTGATGCGGATTCTTATTTCCTTGTTAAGATCGCCCATGGTTGGGAAATGGGAGAATATCGTTGCAGGTGTAACGCCTATCGCTTTAGTCAATGTGTTTGGGGTTAGGTTAGCAAAGCCACCGCCTCTAACAAGACCCATCGCGGCATCGATCAATTCTTCTTTTGTGAATTTGCTTGTTCTTGCCATGTTTGTTGTCTCCTTGTGAGCATTCAGAAGCTGTCACTTGAGGCGAAAGCGCCTTCTTCTAAATGGTTCGTAAGTCTAATATGCAACAAAAATTAAAGTCAATCGGTAAAATGAAACCGAATAAGAATGTCATCATTTTTTAGCATATTAGTCCCTATTTACGAGGATTTCGTTCACCTTTTCGGGTGATTCCACTAAAAAACAATGTCGTTATACCGAGATACGATAGACGAAAATATCTTATTGATTTCGCTCATAGATGCAAATTTGGTCCCTATTTAATTCATTTAGAAAAAGTGGGCTGAACGAGGAGCCGGTAACGATGTCAACATCCTTTTTTAACATATCCTTTAAATCGGAGGAGATTACACCGACGTCGAATAAACTAAAATCATCACTAACGATTAGTCTGATATCAATGTCGCTCGTTTTCTTCTCTTCTCCCCTGGCGTAGGAACCGAATAAGTAAACTTTATCGACAGAACTTGAATAATTCTTGGTCATATAATCCGTAATTATTCTTTTGATTTTGTGTATACTCAGTTTCCCGTTTTGTTTTGATGGGCCAAGATAAGGAAACAGATTTAGAGGAATCTTCCCCCTTCTAACCAAATCACGCAAGGAAGCGATGACGAGTTTTGATATTGTGTAACCACTACTTTCCGCTAGAGCTTGGCTTTTCTCTTTCAATTCACTATCAATCCTGATCGTTAAAACTTCGTCTTTCATATTTCTTGCCTCGAAAACATTTTATTTTTGTAAATACATTTTGTATATACATTTTTAATGAGGTTATAAAAATGATCCGACTAAATTGAACCTTTTCGTTCTTCTTTAATCAATTTGATTTCTGATATGAGCATTGCAGGCACAATAGCTACCCCCGCAACCATTGTGGGAAAGAGGCCAAAGCCGATAAAGCTTAATGCGTACAAGAACGGTCTACCTGCGAATATTTCATAGTCTCGATAAAGCATCCCATTAAACACGTTATCCGTGTCTCTAA
>JAKSVF010000034.1 GCA_024408235.1 Bacilli bacterium | reverse complement strand
GCGTTGTCATCTCCCTCACCTATATCTATGGTATCGGTGACACAACCGCTCAGAAAATTTGTAAAGACGCAGGTGTCTCAGAAGACATCAGAGTCAAGAACTTAACAGACGATCAGCTCAACGCTCTTCGTAACGAAGTTGTTAAGTACAAAACAGAGGGTGATCTCCGTAGAGAAGTCGCTCTCAACATCAAGAGATTAACAGAAATCGGATGTTACAGAGGCAAACGCCACAAAGCTGGACTTCCTGTCCGTGGTCAGAGAACAAAGACAAACGCTCGTACACGTAAGGGTAAGAGAAAGACCATCGCAAACAAGAAGGAAGCTTCTAAATAATTAAGGAGGAGTAGAAAATGGCTGATAACAAGAAGAAAAACGGCAAGAAGACTACTTCTGCTAGAAAGAAAAAGATCAAGAGATCCTATACTAAGGGTGTCGCACACGTTCACGCATCCTTCAACAACACAATCGTCACTATCACTGATGTCGCAGGCAATGTCATTGCTTGGTCCAGCGCTGGTGCACTTGGTTACAAAGGCGCAAAGAAGGCAACTCCATTCGCAGCTCAGTTAGCTGCAGAAGCTGCTGGTAAGGTTGCATTTGACCAGGGCCTCCGCCAGGTTGATGTCGACGTTAAGGGTCCAGGCCCAGGCCGTGAATCCGCAGTCAGAGCACTCGGAACAGTCGGTCTTCAGGTCCTCTCCATCGAAGACACAACACCAGTCCCACATAACGGCTGCCGTCCTCCAAAGAAGCCAAGAGGCTAATTTAGAGAACAAGCCCAATAGGGAAATTTCATAAATAGGAGGAAAATTAATGGCAAATTTCAATAACGACGTCGAAGAACTCATCATCCCAAACCCATTTCATCCATTCACAATTGAGATGAAGGATTATCAGGAGTCTGAGCACTACGCAAGATTCGTCGTTGAACCTCTCGAAAGAGGCTTTGGCATTACAATCGGTAATGCTCTTCGCCGCGTACTCCTCAGCGCCCTTCCTGGCGCGAGCGTCTTCGCGATCGAAATCGAAGGTGTCCGTCATGAATTCACCGCTATTCCAGGTGTTGAAGAAGACGTCACCGCTATCATCCTCAACCTCAAGGATTTAGTCCTTAAGATTGATGGACCTGCTAATGATGTTAAACGCTTAGAGGTTGATTTCCAGGGTCCTGGCACATTAAAGGCCGGCGACTTAGAACTCCCAGCTCTCGTCAGCGTTATCAATCCAGATCTTGAAATCGCTCATCTCAACGAAGATGGACACATCAAGATGACAATCTATGCTGCTCAGGGCCGTGGCTATTACACATGTGATGCTAACAAGGCAGAGCACAACATCAAGACAATCGGAGTAATCTCAACCGATTCTAACTACTCACCAGTCGTTAAGGTCGGATTCGATACAGAGTCAGCCCGTGTTGGCCACGACTCAAAGTTCGACAAGTTAACTCTCGAAGTCACAACTAACGGTTCTATCGAGCCTGATAAGGCAGTTGCTATGGCAGCTAAGCTCTTAACAGGTCACTTCCAGGCTGTCATCGACCAGCTCGACAAGGCGGTCGAAGGCTTCAAGCTCGTCAAGGAAGAAGTTAGAACAGAAGAAAACAAGTACCAGGACATGATGATCGAAGAACTCGACCTCTCTGTCCGTTCAAACAACTGCTTGAAGAGAGCAGGAATCTCCACCGTCATGGAACTCACTCAGAAGAGCGAGGATGAGATGATGAAGGTTCGTAACCTCGGCAAGAAGTCGTTAAAAGAAGTGAAGGAGAAGCTTGCATCAATCGGGCTTCACTTCCGTGATTATGTAGGAGAATAAACAATGGCTGCACAAGGAAGAAAACACGTCCACGGCAAAACTGGTGTCCGTTTCAAAGCTGCTTATACAGCATCTAAAGAGAAGTCAATGCTCCGTAACGTCGTCAGCGAACTCATCGTTCACGGCCACGTCACAGTTACATCAGGAGTTAAGAAAGAATTAGTCTCTCTCGCAGACAAGATGGTCACTTATGCAAAGGCTGGCGATCTCGCAAGCCGCCGTCAGGCTGCTAGAGTCATCCGTCACGACATCGTCGATGAAAAGGGTGTTCAGGCTCTCGACAAGCTCTTCGCTGAAATCGGTCCTAAGTTCAAAGACAGAAACGGCGGTTACACAACATCCGTTAAGCTTGGCGCTCGTAAGGGTGACAATGCTGAACTCGTCCTCATCGCTTGGGTTGACTAATTAAGCAAAACTTAAGATTTAAGCTCTCTTAGATAGAGGGCTTTTTCTTTGGCCTGAATGTATTGCAAACGCTTTAAAGACCGTGTTTCGAATCCGCCGCAATTGTTAAAAACTTACAGTGTGTTAAAAATTTCCTTGAATCGACTATATCCGCATGTTTAAATCAAAATATGAAGTGCAAACAGCAGTTATTAACAACCATTTTTGTCGCCGTTCTTTTCTGTGCCTCTATTCTCGTATTAGACTTATTTGGAGGGTAATTATATGAAATTATTGAACAAGATTCTTGCCATTTGTAGTGCTGCGTTGTTGGTTGCTTGTTCCGGTGGTTTTGTGGAACAAGTGTCAGGTTCGGAACCTTTTGTGTCTAACAACGACTCTTCGTTATCGGAAGCTGCCTCTGCAACAAGCTCAGAAAGCTGGCTAACTTCGGAAATTCAATCGACAACCGAAGTTCCAGAATCAAGCGACCCGAGAGTGGATATCAATTTTGATGAACCGCGCTCGTTGGGCGAGTTAATATACGATCGTCTCAAAGACGTTGATGCCATATACGGGGATTTAGTTATAAGAGAACTCCCAGATTTTTATCTGTACATAGGGGTTGACGGACAGGCCTATGAACACAAAGGAGACGCGAAACCGGTTGCAACGTATTTTTCATTGTATCTCTCTGACGTCAACAAGGATGGTTATAGGGATCTTTGCTATGTCAAACAGACAAAAGGCTCATCGCCTAATTATTATGTTGAGATTTTTGATGTAAAAAATGATCAGGTTATCTTTGATATAAAACCTGAATCATTAAACAATTACTTCCTCGAATTGCGTGAAGGGTTTATTTATGTGCTTCAGGCAAAACCATCTACGAACCCGAAAGAAGATTCGATCTCCTCAGGATTCATAAGATATAGCAAAGAGAAGGGTATCTATATAAACTGGATTGTGCCGGAAGTTATAACAAAAATTAACGTTTCTATGTTTCAGGAGGGGGAAACAACCAAGCAGTTGGACATAACCGATACCGTTGTTGTCAGCACGTATTTCACCTACGTTTTCTCTGTCACCATTGAGAGCAATGGAGAGATTACTTACCCAGAGATTTCTTCATCACTTCTCCAACCTATTAAAGTCTATCGATTTGAGAGCGGAATGATGTTTAGGGTATGTTTCAAGAATGCTGATTATTCTTCAACAACTTTTAGATATCAGAATGCAACCGAAACCATAAAAATCGTTGTCGATGACACGAAATTCGTGGGAACAACCGTTCGAGACTTATACCCAGAATTGCGAAATGTCACACCGGATGATATTGAATATTGTGAAAACATACGTCCTTCTGGTTGCACTAATATCTATGGTGTCGATCATTACGAAAGATTTGAAGGTCTGGAAAGCAAAATAAAAGCGGTAAACAAATGCCTCGACTCTTATGTTTGTCTTATCGATGAAGATTTGATGCCAGATTGGATAGTCAATGAATCGGATCCAATGCTCAGATTCAAACTTAAAAACGGGGAGGTGTGCGATGTTGTCGCTCCTTCCTCTTACCAAGTACGCGATTCCAAAGGAAGGGTTTATTACCACTTTAGTTATGGCACACTCGTGGAAGGTGGCGATACAAGGACTAGTTATTACAGAATTTCCAAAATAATGGGCGAGAATCTTTTTGCGCAAAGCGCCAACAATCCAGAGGAAACAAAAAGCATCAACATCGATGATTTATACAAAATAGAGTGTTCTTCACTGAAGACAGTCAACTATAGTGGCGACGTCAACGATTACGAATACGTTATCAAAGGCTACCAGGATATCTATGTTTTTGACAAAAAGACATTTGGCATTTTGTTCACACCATCTAACCCTAACTTAGTAGGCCTGTATGTAAGAATGTTCACCATTGATAATGAATACACATTCGATTATCTCTTTGATAATTAGCAAAACTTAAGATTTAAGCTCTCTTAGATAGAGGGCTTTTCTTTTTATGTGCTACAATATGTGCAGTTTAATTAAATTAAACGAACGATTTAGAGCAAATTAGCGCTTTAAGCGGAAAAGTATCCGCGTTTAATGCTAATTTGGCTAGAATAGGCTGAAATAGGAGGGATTTATGGCATATAAAGCAGTTATATTCGATTTAGATGGAACACTAATCGATTCTATACATGATATCGCTGATGCAATTAATGACGCCTTAAGAGAAATCGGTATTCCTCTTTCATATACATCTAACGATGTTGCCCATAAATTAATTGGTTCTGGAGCAGATAATCTCATGCATCGCGCACTAGGCGAATTTGACAGCGAATGGAATTTTGATAGACTCAAGTCTTCATATATGCCTAAATATAAAGCCTATCAAGGTAAACACACCAAAGCCTTTAAAGGGATAAAGAAAGCGTTGAAGGTTATGAAGAATGCGGGAGTGCATCTCTTCATCTGCACGAATAAGCCTCACGAACTTGCGAGGATTATCGTTGATAAGATATTCGGATATGATATCTTCACTGAGGTGTTAGGCCAGAAACCAAACAATCCGGTCAAACCTGACCCAGGAATTGTTAATTATTTCATGGATAAATATCAGCTGGACATGAAGTCCACATTATATGTCGGAGACTCAAAGATCGATGTTGATACAGCGAATAATGCCTCACTTAACTCGTGTTTAGTCACATGGGGATATGGGACATACACCTGGGAAGTTACGCATAAAGCAACATTCGTTATTAACGAAGTCAAAGATTTAATTACAATAGTGTTATGAAACTAACTAAGAGAACCACAACCGAGACAAAACCAAAGATCGATGTATCGCTAGAAATAGTGGTTTCTTTGTTGCTTTTCTTGGCGGCGTTCGCCTTCTCATTATGCCTTGGGCAGAAACATTACGACACCGAGACAGAAGTGGGCTTCCGCATCTCGTATTGGATCCCTGGGGTAGTGGGCATGTTGACAATCATCGATGCCGGCATCATTTACATCGACAATAAGAAAAATTCATTGTGGTCCAGAATAGCCCTAATTGTCTTATCTATTGCTGAGTTTGTGGTATGTATCGTCGCAGGCCATGAGTATTTCATAAAATACCCTGTGATTGGACCTGATAGCGCGTTTAGATATGTCGCTAGGGCCCTGATTTCTTTGGTTGCTGCGCTCAATATTGTTTTGCGATGTTGCAAATTCTTCCCTAATATCACATCAAAACTCAATAAAAATGGGGTTATCTGCACTTTATCCGTCGCTACGTCCGCCTCTTTGCTATCCATGGGATATGCAGCTCTAGATATGTTCATCAAAGATTCTGGGTTAGACGCGATTGACTCATCTCTCTTCATCGTTGCGCTCATCATCTCGATTGCCGCGTTAGTGGCATCATGTGCATCTACATTCTTATTTGAGGAAGACATCAAATCCTATATTCAAATAGCAGCGACGATCACGACTGTCATCGTGTCGGTCATCGCCATTGTGGCTTTTATCGCTATAAGAGAATTTGGCCCAGGAGAGTTCAAGGCTGATTATTGGGCTCTAGTGTGCGGTGGCGCATCGATTGTTGCTTCATTGCTTGCGTTCGTGATTGCAACTCTCTCCATTTCGAAAAAGAAAAACCGATAATATAAAAGGAACACTCTATAGTGTTATAATACATTTATGCACGAAATTAAGATTTTTAACTCGCTTGGAAATAAGCTTGAGACATTCAAACCAATCAAAGAAGGTGAAGTATCCATCTATTGCTGTGGACCAACGGTCTATAATGATCCGCACATCGGAAACTTTAGACCTGTTATCACATTTGACGTTTTGAGACGTCTTTTCATCAGGCTCGGATACAAAGTCACCTTCGTTTCTAACTACACGGATGTAGATGACAAGATCATCAATAGAGCAAAAGAACTCGGCATCTCTGAGAAGGAATTAACAGAATCGATCATCACTGAGTTCGAAAGACTCATTCATGAGACAGGCTCTATGGTTCCTGACATCACTCCAAAACCAACGGTCTATATGGACAAGATCATCGAATACGTTGATGACCTTGTTGAAAAAGGCGCTGCATACGCAGAAGGCGGAGATGTATATCTTAAGGTTCGTGATATTCCAGATTACGGAGAATTATCTGGCAACACAATCGACGCTTTGGAGAGCGGCGCGAGAATCAGTGTTAACGACAAGAAGAAAGACCCTCTTGATTTCGCTTTGTGGAAAAAGACAACAGAAGGCATTAAATGGACCACCAAGTGGTGCGATGGTAGACCTGGCTGGCATACAGAATGCTGTGTCATGATCAACTCCATCTTCAAAGACCAAGGTGGTTTAATCGATATTCATTCAGGCGGTTTTGACTTAAAGTTCCCGCATCACGAGAACGAAATTGCACAGGCTAAGGCTCATAACGGTCATAAGCTTGCGAATTACTGGATGCACAATGGTTTCATCAACGTCAACAACGAGAAGATGTCTAAGTCATTAGGCAACGTCATGCTCATGAAAGATGTAGTTGCAGGGTATGGTGGAATACCGTTCAGAATGATGCTGCTTGCCGCTCACTATAGAGCACCTGTTTCATTCTCAGAAGACACGATCAAAGAGGCGCAGGTTAAGTTTAAACAGTTACAGGATAGCGTTAAGAAAGCTTCAATCACCTTGCAGTTAGCTGGCATTGATCCTGAAACGTTAGTCCCAGCAGATGATTCAAAGTTCCTCGACACAATCTGTGACGATTTAAACACTCCAAACGCTTTAGCGGTGCTTTACGAAGAGAATAAAGCTATGAATAACAGTCTCCGCAAAAACCCTGTCGATTTAGAGGAATTGAAAGAAAACTACGCAAAAGTCCGTTCTGCAGAGAGAGTTTTAGGAATTTCTCTTGCATTACCGGTTTTAAACGAAGAAGATAAAGAGCTTTATAAAGCCTACTATGAGGCAAAAGCTAACAAAGACTTCGCGAAGAGCGATGAAATTAGAGGAAAATTGATCGAAAGAAATGTCTTCTAATCTAATAGGAGGATGGCATGACCACTTTAGATAATTTAATTACAAATTGGTTCAATTCTGGTTTCAATGGCGCAATCGCCGAATGGGCCGGAAATCTCATCCTTATTTTCTTGTCGCTTCTTTTGGCTTTAGTTCTTGTGTCATTCATCGGTCTTGAACGCGAATATCACGGTCACGCCGCAGGCTTGAGAACGCACTTGCTTGTTTCCCTAGGCTCTGCCGTCATCATGATCGTTTCAATTTACGGCTTTGTTCAGGGCGGAACTAGAGACCCCGCCAGACTCGCGGCTCAGGTTGTCTCTGGCATCGGCTTCTTGGGCGCCGGCACAATCGTCCAGACAGGAACGGATGTCAAAGGTTTAACAACCGCGACAACATTATGGATTTCCATGGCTATTGGCTTAGCTTGTGGATCTGGCAATTTCATTCTTGCCATCATCGGAACAGTGCTAGTTTTCCTTGCGCTCGTCTCCATGAAGAGGGCAGAGAAGATAGTCCAGAGAAAGAATCCAATCATCACTATAGTTGTACCTAGTGATAAGCCAATCATGAAGGAAGTTGTCCAGATTTCCCAAAGATATGGCATTACACTTAGAGAAACATATACAGAACTCGTCTCTTACGAAGAGAACTCCGCTCTTCGAATTGAGATTAGGGTCACATGTAACAACCCTCAGATTCTAACGAATTTCGTTGATGAGGTCCGTTTTACAATTAGACCGCTGGAACTCAAGGTTTCCTCGGCATCTTAAAGGAGGGTCAATATGGGTACAATCATTTATGGCAGAAATGCTATCAGGGCATCTATCGAAGCTGATAGGGTTAAGACTCTCTACGTATCGGCTCATTTAGATGGAGATAAACTCGTGGAGTTTGCCCGCAAGAAAAAGCTCGCCGTCAAACTCGTTGACAACAACGAACTAACGCGAATGGCCAAAAACCCTTCCCATCAAGGATTTGTGGCGATTGTGGAGGAGTACGGTCAATCATCTCTTGAAGAGATTATCGAGACAGCGAAGGGTAAAAAATACCCTCTTGTTTTGATACTCGATGGGATTGAAGACCCACATAACCTCGGAGCAATATTGAGAAGTGCTGACGCTTTTGGTGTTGATGGCATCATTATTAAAAACCATGGACAAGTCCAGCTGAACGGAACGGTTGCCAAGGTTTCTACGGGTGCGATCAACTACGTCAAAGTGGCAGTTGTCTCCAATCTTTCTAACGCCATCGAAAAACTTAAGCAGAACGGATATTGGATCGTCGCTAGCGATGGCTCTGCAAAACAGGGCTATTTAGACGTCGATTACAATTGTCCGATTGCGTTGATTGTTGGCTCAGAGGGATTCGGAATTGCTCCATTACTCCTCAAGCGTTCAGATTTTATTGTTAAGATTCCTATGTGCGGCCACGTCAGTTGCCTAAACGCCTCCGTTGCAACTGCCGTTATTGTTGCAGGCATTGTCTCCTCCCGAAAATAATTCCGGAGGAAATTATGAAAAAGTCACAAAAGTCCTTTGTTCAACAAGACGAGGAGCTCGTTTTGTTATGTCAACAAGGACATGATCCATCATGGGAAAAGTTAACCCAAAGATACCTTTATCGCGCAAGAGGACTCGCAAACTTCGTTCTACCAGAATATACGAGTTTCTTTCAACAATGCGATGTAGAGGAATGCATGCTCATTTCCCTCATGAACGCCGTATATGCCTACAAGACGGGCGTTAGAGGCTTCTTCAAGTTCATGGTCGTCGTTTACCGCAACGAATTGATCAAAATGCTTGAAGAGAACAAAACATTCATAAGATATAGTTGCATCTCTCTCAGCGACTCGGTACCCGGCAGCGAAGAGAGCCTGACGTTTGAAGACGTTATAGCGGATACGAAGGAAGACTCTGCCTCTTTCTGCAATACGATGTTTCAGTCATCAAACGTCAAAGATGTCATGGGAAAGCTTGACTCACTCACGAAAAACATCGTGATGCTGAAGCTCCAAGGAATGCGTTATCAAGAGATAGCGGATGCCCTTGGAATATCTTACAAAATTGCGCGCACCAGATACCTTAAGTACAAAGCCCTGATGGACAAGAAAATAAACAAAGGCTCACACAACTAGCTTCTATAAAGAAGTTACATTTGACTTAGTTGAAAACCCGTAATAACATATTGACGCTAAAAGGAGTTAAGTTATGAGTCGCGTTAAGATATTTTTAATTTGCTCTGAATGTCTATCCAGAAACTATCAGGTCACCAAAAAGAAGGAAGACCCAAAGAGACTGGAGCTTAGCAAGTATTGTCCAACTTGTGGTAAACACACAACCCACAAGGAAAGCAAATAATTAGGAGGATCTCACCAATGGCAAAACCAGGTAAGTATCTAAAAGAAGTCGTTAAGGAAGGAAAGCGCGTTCGCTGGCCAGAGAAGGATAAGTTATGGCCATCAATCGCCGTTGTCATCAGCATCGCTGTTATCGTCGCGGTATTCCTCGCATTATGGGATTATCTCGGATCATCTATCATCGATCTTTTGACCAAAGCTTTCGGAGGTATGTAATTTATGGCAAACAATTTAGGCGATAAGCAGTGGTATATCGTTACCACATACTCTATGTCAGAGTCCAAGACTGCTGACAACTTAAAGAAACGTATCGAATCAATGAACATGCAGGACTATATCCTCCGTGTTCTTGTCGCAGAACAGGAAGAGCCTGTATTAAAGGACGGCATCCAGGCTGTCGATAAGGCTGGCAACCCAAAGTTTAAGATGAAGAACCTTTATCCAGGCTACATCTTCGTCGAAATGATCATGACAGACGAGTCTTGGTACATCGTCCGTAACACACCAGGAGTCACCGGTATCGCTGGTTCTTCAGGTGGTGGTCAGAAACCTTCGCCAGTTTCACGTGAAGAAATCGAGCCAGTTCTTAAGAGAATGGGCATCGTTGACGACGCTATGTACAGCCGTTATGAGGCTGGAGACGCAGTCAAGATCATCTCTGGTCCACTCGAAGGCACAGAAGGTACAATCGAATCAATCGATCGCGAATCTGGACAGATCAGAGTCATCACTCTCTTCTTCGGTCGTGCTACACCAGTCGACTGCGACTTCTCAGAAATCGAGAAACTCTAATATAAAACAATTAAACCCCTTCAAAAATCCGAAGGGGTTTTTCTTTCGCTCCAAACAATCTTTTAAAGATTAAACTGCCCCGGCTACAATACTATATGAACAACCATTCATAAAACTATTGAATCTATTTGCTTTGCTTCTTATAATAACGTCGTTGAAATATGAAAGGATGTTCATATATGGCAAAGTTACCTGATGACAAAACACTGGATAAGATGGAATCGCTACTCAATGTCGCGAGCGATTTCACGAGACTTAAAATCATGTACAGCATCTCCGATAGTGAGAAGTCTGTTTCGGAGATAGTTGAAGAAGTGGGTGCATCCCAATCTTTGGTGTCCCATCAACTTAAGGTTCTCAAAAAAGCTAACTTAGTCACGACTAGAAAAGAAAAAACCAAGGTCTTCTACAAATTAGCGGACCATCACATCGTCGAATTGCTCAGCGTTGTTTATGAACACGTTACAGAATGATATGAGAGAGATCGTTAATCAGACATTCATAGTCGAGAACGTCGACTGTCCTAACTGCGCTGCAAAAGCAGCTGCTCATTTAGAAAAAGATTCTCGAATCGAAGAGGCATCTTTGGATTTCGCTACAGGTAAGTTATATATAAAAGGTGAGCAATTAACTGTAGAGGAAGTTCAGAGAATCATTCAAGAAGTCGAGGATGAGTTCATTGTGAAACCTGCGGAAGAACATAAGCATCACGATCACTCTTCTGAGGCTGAACATGGTCACCACCACCATGAGGGAGAATGCTGCTGCGAAGAGCATCACCATGAGCATGAACGTAAAGCCAAAGGTGGCAAGATCGTAGACCAGGTTTTCATCGTGGAAAACATTGATTGCCCTAACTGTGCGAATGAGGCGGCTGCTCATCTTGAAAAAGATCCAAGAATCAAAGAGGCCACCCTTGATTTCGCAACAGGAAAGCTATATCTAAAAGCAGAAGAATTAACTATCGAAGAAGTCTCTACATTAATACACGAAGTGGAAGATGAATTCGAGGTTAAACCGTATGTCAACAAGAGAGCGGAAACAAAACTCTTAGACACAGAATTCTTTGTTAACGTCGGAAGAATTGCGGTTTCGTTAATCGCTGCATTCCTCGCTCAATTCGCGTTTAGATCGTATTTAACGGGAGATGCAAATTTCTGGGTTTATTTCGCGTTATGTGTCGGAGCCTGGTTGGTCTGCGCCTACGATATCGTCTGGAAATCCCTTAAGAATGTGGTTCATTTAAAGAATTTATTGGATGAAGACCTCTTGATGACCGTTGCTTCAATCGGAGCATTCTTGCTCCCTTTATTAACAGGCGATCCAGATACAATGTTTGACGGCGTGCTTGTTGTTGTTTTATTCCAGATCGGTGAGATTTTTGAGGATTTTGCATCCAAGAAATCGCATCAGTCGATAATTAACGCGATCGAATCAAAAGAGCTTGTTGCTCATATTGAAACTGATGAAGGCGTCTTTGATATTGATCCATCTCTATTGAAACCAGGAAATGTCATCCTTGTTAACGTTGGAGAGGGGTTCCCTTCAGACGGTGTCATCATCGAAGGCGAAGGCAATGTCGATTGTGCTTCATTAACGGGTGAATTCGAGCCTGTCTATAAAAAGGCTGGTGACGAGGTTTTGTCATCAACAATCCTTAAATCAGGAACACTAAAAGTCAGAGTCACATCTGAGTTTGAGAATAGAACAAGCGCAAAGATTGTTAAGCTGGTTGAGGAGTCTGCGAGAACAAAATCAAAAGCTGAGAAGTTCATCACTAAGTTCGCGAGAATCTATACGCCAATCGTCTTTGCATTAGCTCTTTTGATCTCAGTTATTCCACCATTATTTAACATTACCGATGGTGTTACATGGGCTAGATGGGTACGTGTTGGACTCTCGTTCTTAGTCGTATCTTGCCCATGCGCAATAATCATTTCTATTCCATTAAATTTCTTTGCAGGAGTGGGTTTAGCATCTAAGAAAGGCATCATTATCAAAGGCTCTTCTTACTTTGATAAACTCGCAAACGTTAAGACTCTTTGCACTGATAAAACAGGCACGCTTACCTATGGTAATTTCCAGGTAACTGAATGGCATATCATCAAAGGTACACAGGATGAATTCACCAAGAATCTTCAGGCTGCAGAGTCTAGATCAACCCATCCAATCGCAAGAGCAATAGTAGGTGAATCTACAAGTCTTGCAAACGAGCAAAAGAACTATGAAGAAGTTGCTGGTAAAGGCATCAAAACTGAATGGAATGGCAAAGCCATCGTTGCAGGAAATAAGTCCATGATGGACCTTGAGGAAATTGAGGTCGAGACATCTTCTGCGGCAGGCACAATTGTCTACCTTGCAGTTGATAGAGAACATTGGGGGTATGTAGTCCTTAACGATGTAGTTAGGAAAGAGTCGAAAGGGCTTATCGATAACCTTCACAAGAACGGCATCAAAGCGTGTTTATTAACCGGTGACAAAAAAGAAAGAGCAGAGGAGCTTGGCTCTTCACTTGGTATCGATGAAGTCCATTCAGAATTGCTCCCAAGCGAGAAGACTGAAGTTATCAAGTCAAAGCTCGATGAGCGCAATGGTACAGTCGCATATATAGGCGATGGAATTAATGACGCTCCAGCCCTCGCACTTGCAGACGTTGGCTGCGCTATGGGAGGAGTAGGCTCAGATACTGCAATTGAGGCAGCTGATGTTGTATTGATGAACGACGATCCATCCAAATTTGTGACTGCGATCAGAATCGCCAAGATTTGCAAGAGAAGAGCGGTGGGGCTCATCGCTTTAGCCCTCGCAGTGAAGATTGGCATCATGATTATCTCCATGATACTTGGGGACGCGTTCCCGTTATGGATTGCGGTTGTTGGGGATACAGGGTTATCAGTTCTCTGTGTCTTGTTAACACTCACGATCAATTGGGAAAAGATAGAATAAATAATTGAAATATTCCCACGATGTGTAATATATATATATATATTGAAGGGGGTATCTATGTTATCAACAATAACGTCGCTTGGCATTTTGTCTTTGAGTTTATCTTTTTGTACAAGCGACAGAACAATTGGCCAGGTTGAGAGATTAACTGATCAAATCGTCCCGGAGACAGCCGTTGCAGCACAATTCACATATGTAAACCCCTATTCTCCAACGCCCATTTTCGAATCTCCCATTGCTGGTGTGGGTCGTATATCACAAATGCGCACATCTATGATGAAAGGTGGACGGTCGGAAACAGAAATTACGGACATTGCGGATTGTGCGATGATACCGTAAGCATGAATGGAGGTTTTATCAGGCCATGAAAAAAATATTATTTTCCTTGCTATCGATTTTAAGTTTATGTTCATGTCAAAGCCAAAATGCTTACAAATGCGAATACGGAAAAGGCAATTTTGAGTACTATGGTGATATTGATTCGTATTTAAACGTCTATCGAGATATATGGAATGCTTCAACCCCGGAATCCGAGCATATTTCGAAGGTGACTGGTTTTGACAGCCCTTCAGTAAGCAAATATCCACATATAGTTGGCGGTTTCTCGTTTTCGAATATTGACGGCCTCGGGTCTATGATGGATTCCAGGAAACTTCATGTCAGATGGAGCTATGGATTTACTGTCGATTTTACCGATCCTTTGAAATCAAGCCCGTTAAACCCAAGCCCGTTAAACCCTTATTTTGACGGGAAAAATATTCAAGGTGTTTTGGCTTTTGTGACTGTTGAATATGAGAATTTTGATGCAAAGAATGATGTTGCGATCCTCATGCTTCAAAAAGACGGGAGAATAATGGAAACCGAGGTTACAGTTAATTTAAGCGAGAGCATCGATGACGCCGCGTTTTCAAACACAGGTAATTTGTTTTCTCGTCTTGATTATGGAATATTAACTCTAACCGATAACAACTCGTCTGTAATAGGCTTATCTTATGTTAAACCATTTCATGTTGAAGTTAATGTGAGATATGCAGGAAGCATTTTCTTCAATATAGACAGATTGGAGGTGTCATTTGATTACTGTGCATTTTCTAATTGCATCCCACCTCTCTATCCAAAACGCTTTGACTATGGCACGTATAAATCCAATTACTCATCCGGAGTTCGCTGTCCGGAAAACAAAAGATATGTAACCCTTCAGTCATACGGAAAGGGAGGGACCGTCGATATCAAGAGTGGGTATGAATTGGTCAAACCTTATTTGAAAACATATAAATATACTGTTGTTTCTTCTGAGAGCGATAAAACCACATACCCTGGTACAGAATTCACCAGGTACATGCTTCAAAGTGAAGAAAGTGAAGAGGGATGCTATTATTCATATTTTTACAGCAAACAGTTCTCAGATGATCTTTATTTTAATTCGACATTCATGCCATTTAATTCATACGTTTCACCTTTTGAAATCACGTTATTTAATGGCCAGTCGGTCGAGTTCCAAATGATATCTTTTGGCGAAGAATGGAAACCATCAGAACTTATCCGCTATGCAGACGCTTGGGAGTTTACCTCTCTTGATGTTTCTGAGACTTCGGATTATCGACCGATAGAAACACAGTTCTCCGAAGAACAAAAGTGGACAAGTTGACTATGGCGTCCAATATTTTTGAAAATAACCGCTCAAAACTGGGCGGTTTTATTTTTCGCAAAAAAACTATTTGCACTTGCGTGTACATATGTGTATTATTACCAAGCGCGATTTTCGGACCGCGTTCAGTGGTAGGGCCCTTTGACGAGGGTCCAATAAGCCACAACATGCAAGTCTATAAGGAGGACATAACATGGCAAAAAGAATCGTCAAAGTCCTTAAGATGGAACTCCCAGGTGGAGACGCACATCCAGGACCAAAACTCGCTTCAGCGGGTGTCAACATGGCTAAATTCTGCACAGACTTCAATGCGAAGACTGGCGACAGACGTGGCAAGGTCGTTCCTGTCATCATCACAGCCTATGAAGACAAATCCTACGATTTCGTTATCAAGACATCACCAGTCACTGGTTTGATTCTTGAAGCCGCTGGAATCAAGAAAGGTTCAGGCAACCCAAAGAACATCGTTGGAACAATTACAAAAGCTCAGTTAAAGGAAATCGCTGAGTACAAGATGCCAGACTTAAACGCTAACGACGTTGAAGCTGCAATGAGAATCGTTGAAGGCACAGCTCGTAACATGGGCGTTGCAATCAAGGACTAATGAGGGAGGCTAACAGTAATGAAGAAAGCAAAGAAATACGTTGCTGCAGCTAAGCTCGTTGACAGCAGCAAAGTCTACACACTTGAAGAAGCAACAACACTTCTCAAGAAGACATCAACAACAAAGTTCGATTCCACAATCGACATCAGCTTCGCTCTCAATGTTAACCCAACATTAGCAGATCAGCTTATCCGTGGAACATTAATCCTTCCACACGGAAACGGTAAGACAAAGAAAGTCTTAGCTATCACAAACGGTAAGCAGGAAGAAGCAAAGGCTGCAGGCGCAGACTTCGTCGGCGGAAAAGAAATGCTCGAAAAGATCCAGGTCGAGAACTGGTTCGGATTCGACGTCATCGTTGCTACACCTGACATGATGGGTGAGCTCGGAAAAATGGGCCGTCTCTTAGGTCCTAAAGGCTTAATGCCAAACCCAAAGACCGGAACAGTCACTATGGCTATCGGTCAGGCTGTCACAGAAATCAAGAAAGGTAAGATCGCTTACCGTGTTGACAAAGATGGCAACCTCAACATCTCAGTTGCACGTTGCAGCTTTGATGATGCAAAAGTCATCGACAACTTAACAGCTGTCTGTGATGCAATCGTGAAGTCACGTCCTTCAACAGTTAAGGGCACCTTCATCAAAAATGTCGTCGTCCACACCACAATGGGCCCTGGCATTCACGTCACATTCAACGGAATCAACTAATTCCTGAATCTAGACGTAAAAACAAAATTGGTGGATTGCTTGTTATACCTAAGATAGCAACGGGCAAGTGCCTTAATACATCACGTTGCTGAGGTCACATTCACAAACACAAAAACATAACTCACTCAGTTATATCAAGCTTCACATAGTCGACAAAGAAAGGAGGAACTTAGAATGAACAATATCGCTCTTCAAGCTAAGAAAGACGCAGTCGCTGAAATCAGCGAAGGCCTCAAGAACAGCAAGACAATGGCAGTTGTCTCTTACCAGGGATTAACAGTCGCTGAACTTACTGAACTCCGTAGAAAGCTTGCAGAAAAGGATGCAACACTCGGTGTTTACAAGAACACATTAGTGAACCGCGCTCTCAAGGACAATGGTATCTCTGGTTTAGAGGAATACCTTGAAGGCCCTAACGCATTCGTCTTCTCTAAGGAAACCAGCTCAGCTCTTCCAGTCCTCGTCAAATTCGCACGTTACCACGACAAGCTCGTTCTCCGTGGCGGATTAGTCGAAGGAACAGTCGTAGATGAGAAGGGACTCAAAGAAGTCGCAAAGCTCCCTACAAAAGAAGCATTGCTCTCTATGTTCTGTATGGTTCTCAACGAACCAGTCGCGCAGTTTGCGCGTGCCATCAAGGCAGTTGCCGGTGGCGACGAAGCTGATGGAGCTGAAGCTCCAGCAGAAGCCAACTAATTTAGGAGGAAACTAAAATGGCTGAGAAATTAACAAACGAACA
>JAKSVF010000033.1 GCA_024408235.1 Bacilli bacterium | reverse complement strand
ACCATAAGTACCCCCAAATCTATAAGTTGTGTCGCATGCGTCGTAACTTCTAGATTTTATTATACTTAAAAATATCAAATAATCAATCATCTGGACACGACCATTCCAGAAGTTGTGACATTTGCGTCGTAACTTCTAGATATTGTTGGGCATTACGTCTTCATAAAAAACTCTTTTTTCTGTCTGTAACATTCCCGTGTGTCTATAAGAAAGCCCAAATAAGAGGAACCGCAGTTCATCCTGGAATAGATGTTAAAACTCAGAAATCAGAAATCATCTATAATGAAATCGACAAAATAGGGATTCCAAAAGAAAAGGCATAGCCTCTGGACTTATCGTCCGGAAGTTATACCTTATTAAAAAATTTACACTCGCTATCGTTAGCGCCCTAAATTGCAACTTTTTGGGAAAAAATACGTAAAACTCCGATATATATTAGCGGAGGCCAGTTTTATGACTGAAGCTTTCCGCATCCGTCGGAAGTCGTGTCGGAGGTCACATAATGATACTTGTTGCAATTGCGGCGGTTCTCATTATTGTGATACTAGTTAAGTTGCGTTAAAAAAGTCCCCATAGTTTGGGGACAAAAACAAAACGTTAACTTATATTAGCATCTTGTCCACCTGGTGACAAGGCGCTAGAAGCATTCGACTCCGACGGATGCTGCCAGGGTAGCTAAGCAAATACGCAAGTCCTTCATATGAAAAGGAGACAAGTTATCCTTGTCCCCTTGGTTTTTATTTTGCGATATCGTGTTCCTTAACGAATGCCTGATATTCCTGAAGTTCTTTCTCGTTACAGTATACCCAGTGCCCTGGATAGACTTCTCTCATATCCGGCTTATCCTCGCTATAGTCATGGGCTGCAGTTGGATTGTAAACCTGACGGATACGTTCTTTCTCTGTAAGAGGGTTTGGCTTTGGAATTGCGGATAAGAGTGACTTCGTGTATGGGTGCAATGGATATTTGAAGAGTTCATCAGATGTAGTTAACTCTACCATCTTACCGAAATACATGACGCCGATTCTATCGCAGAAGTACTTAACGACGGATAAGTCGTGAGCGATGAAGATCATTGTTAATCCCATCTCTTCTTTCAAGTCGTTGAGGAGGTTGATGACCTGCGCACGGATTGAAACGTCAAGAGCGGAGATTGGCTCATCACAGATGAGGAGCTTTGGGTTCATGACGAGGGCACGTGCGATGCCGATACGCTGTCTCTGACCACCTGAGAATTCGTGTGGATAACGAGAGGCGTGTTCTTCAACAAGTCCGACTTTCTCTAACATCTCGACGACTTTCTCGTGGTTCTTCTTCTTGTCATAGAAGCCCTGGATGTGAAGACCTTCCTGAATGATGTCTTCAACTGTCATACGAGGGTCGAGGGAGTCAACTGGATCCTGGAAGATCATCTGGATTTCAGACATGAGCTTCTTAGGGGTGTGTTTGTTGTCAAAGTTGATCTGGCGGATTTTTGCCTTCTGTGTCTTTACGATCTCTTCGACCTGCTTCTTGTCAGCCTCGATGATATCGTTGTAACGGATGGTAATTTCCGTGGATTTCTCTGCAAAATCAGGTGCATTCTTGTCTAAAGAAGCGATTTCTTCAGCTTTTTTAGCTTCAAGCTGTTTGATTCTCTCCTTCAAGCGGATTCTCTTCCACTTGATCTCTTTCTTGTTCCAACGTGAACCTGCGGAGATACGATATCCCTTGTAGTAGATGGAACCAGATGTGATGTCATAGAGCTTGATGATTGAACGACCGGTTGTGGTCTTGCCGCATCCCGACTCGCCGACGATACCGAAGCACTCTCCTTTATGAACGTCGAAGCTGACGTTAGAGACGGCTTTGAGTTTCATGTTGTGGATCTTGCTTCCGAAGAAGAAGAACTGCTTTAAGTGTCTGACGGAGAGGAGAATGTCAGAATCGATTAATTCCTCTTTTCTCTTAAGATGACGGTTGATGTGGTATTTGATTTCGTCTGGGTGAACTGCTTCAGCCTTATCGACGAATTCTAATGGTGCGGAGGCGATGTCCTCATGCTCATCGTTTAAACGTAGTTGCTCGCGATCGTTTTCTTCAACTTCGCGTTCAAACTGCTGATCGATTTTTTCTTCTGCCATGATTACTTACCTCCTTCCTTTGATGCGTTGTACTCAGCAAGGTTGTTCTTGATACGTTCTGAGACAATCTTAGGCATCTCAACTGATGGAGCATCTGGGTGCAAGAGCCAGGTTGCAGCGTAGTGAGTGTCTGAAACTTTGAAATATGGAGGTTCGACAAGAGTGTCGATTTCCATGGCGTATTTGCTTCTTGGAGCGAATGCGTCACCCTTTGGAGGGTAAATCATATTAGGTGGGGTTCCAGGAATTGCATCGAGTCTTTCTTTGGAGTCAACATCAGGAATTGATGAGAGAAGAGCCCATGTGTATGGGTGCTTTGGCTCAAAGAATACTTCGTATGAAGTTCCGTATTCAACGATTTTACCAGCATACATGACAGCGACGCGGTCAGACATGTTTGCGACAACGCCTAAGTCATGAGTGATGAAGATGACGGACATGTTGTGGTCTTTCTTAAGCTTCTTGATAAGCTCGAGAATCTGGCCTTGGATGGTGACGTCAAGTGCGGTTGTTGGCTCGTCGCAGATTAAGATTTCCGGAGTTTCGGTTAAGGCGATAGCGATAACGATACGCTGTCTCATACCGCCTGAGAATTCGAATGGATACTGTCTAAAGCGTCTTTCTGGTTCTGGGATACCAACTTCCGCCATGATCTCAAGAGCGCGCTTCTTAGCCATGTGCTTTGTGATCTTGAGTGAGTTGATCTTGTTGAGTTTTGCATCATCTAACGCTTTCTTTAACTCAACAGGATTTGAAGCATACTGAGACTTAGCCGCTGTAACATCATCCTTGTATTTAGCGAGGACTGATGCCTTGTATTCAGCGACTTTTGCCTTAGCGGCCTTCTTTGTTGCTTCAAGTTTTTCCTTTAAAGGTGCGGCTTTTGTAAGCGTTTCGGCTTTGATTGCCTTGCACTGCTCTTTTGCCTCTTTAATTAAGGCTTTGGATTCTTTCTTTGCGTCTTCGAGCGACATTGAGCGTTTTCCCTCTTTGGCGTCGAGTGCAAGTTCGATTGATTTAGCCTCTGCAGCGTTCATGATCTTGTCGGCCTGAGCCTGACCTGCTGCAAGGGTGTTCTTGTAAGCGATGAGATCGTTTGAGATTAAATCCTCATACATTCTCTTGAGCTTATTACCATTTACGAGAGTGGCCTCAGTAATCTGTTTGCCGATTCTCATGATTGGGTTTAAAGATGAGAGAGGGTCCTGGAAGATCATGCCGATCTTGTGGCCTCTGATTTTGTGGAATTCTTCCTCGGCGACTTCAAGTAAGTCCTCGCCGTGGTAGATGATTTTACCGTTCTCAACAATAGCGTTTGATGAGAGGATTCCCATGATGGCTTTGTTGGTGACGGATTTACCTGAGCCTGACTCACCGACGATACATAAGGTCTCGCCTTTATATAAATCGAATGAGACGTTACGGACAGCGTGAACGATGCCGTGGTCAGTTTTGAAGGAGATTACGAGGTCCTTAACCTCAAGAACTTTTTCCTGTTCCATGGTTATTCTCCTCCTTTCAATGATGGGTTAAGAGCATCTCTTAAGCCGTTTCCGAATAAGTTGAAGGAAATCATCAATAAGGAAATGATGATGGCTGGGAAGATGATTAACGCTGGGAATGAATTTAAGTACGCCTGGTTTTCTGATAAGAGAACACCGAATGAGTTAACACCCTTAAGTCCTAAGCCTAAATAGGAGATGGAAGCTTCTGAGAAGATACATCCTGGGATCATGAGAACGACGGATGTAACAATTGTTCCTAAGCCGTTAGGAAGGATGTGCTGGAAGATAAGTCTCCAGTCACTTGCGCCAAGAGTTCTTGAAGCAAGGACGTATTCTCTACCTTTGAAACGATAGAATTGCGTACGGGTTGTGGCCGCTGGACCAATCCAGTCGGTCATACAAAGAGCGATTGCGAAGGTGACGATTGAGTTACCTAAGAGCAAGATGACAAGCGTCATCATGACAATCCATGGGACACCTGAGATAATTTCCGTGAATCGCTCCATGACGATATCGGTTGTTCCGCCGAAATAGCCTGCGATAGCGCCCCAAACTAAGCCGATGGCGAGTGAGACGACTGTTGCGATTGTTGCGACGAGAAGAGATGTTCTTAAGGATTTGAGGGCCTTTGTGACAAGGTCGTGTCCTTTTGCGTCGGTTCCGAGCAAGTATGTAGGAGCTTTCTTAAGTCCGAGATACTTGTAGTATGTTGTGTGAGTGTCTAACTGATAGACTGAGTTCTTGATGTCGTAGTGCTGTTCTTCGACTGAATCAACTGGGCACTCCTCACTTAATTTAACGAAGGATGAAGGTCCGACTGCGAAATCATATTCGCACCAGCCTTTAGCCTTGTATTCGTTCATGATTGACTGACCGATGACCATTTCGTTTGAGCCAAAGACCGCATCATATGCGTCATATGTGAAGTCGCAGTATTTCATCTCGACATTGTAGACGTGTCTGAAGACGTTTGACTGCCAATAGTTCTTGTCGTATGAGCCGTCTTCGTTTCTTGTGACCATTGCGGCCTTGTTCGCATCGGTGAATCCGATACCTGCGAGGTTTTCGTTTTCAGTTGCATCTGCGCAAACGATCTCGGCGGATCTGATGAGAAGGAATGTCTTGGTTTCCTTAGCCTTGATTTCGACTCTAACTTTAGCTTTTTCAATCTCGGAGATTCCGGCTGTAATTAAGGCTGAAGATAAGTCATAGGTTTGGTCGGTGTAGTTTGAACTCCAATCAGCGAGTTCAAGATATTTTGTGCTGCTATCTGAATCCTTATACTGGAGTCTGACGCGGTAATCGGTCATCTCAGCTTCTTCGAACTGGCCTTCTTTAGTTCCAAGGCCGAGCTTAGCGACATAATTTCCGCTGGAGGTGACCTTGAAGTCTGTGTAGTTGAGGAAGAATCCGTTTAGGGAATCATCCGATGCTCCAGGCGCTAAGACTTTATCGTTATAGAGAGCGATGTAGCCGTTACGTCCGTATTTTGAAGCGATATTTGTGTATTCGATGTCGCCGACATTTATTTTCGTGACCGCATGGGCAATGAAGTCAGCTGGGCATTCGTTAATCTGGTCGTAAACGATGTGCTTGTAATTCTTTGTACCATCCCAGAATCCTGTGCCTGACTTATTGAGTTTTGGTGGCAAGAGAGCCTGAGTGAGGTAGGTTGAAGTTGGAGAAACATCGTATGGAGAGATTGCAGGATACAAGAAGCTTGCTGCTAAGAGGATTGCGATGATGACTGCACCGGCAACAGATGACTTATTCTTGCAGAAACGTCTGAATGCGTCCTTTGCGAATGTTGTTGGTTTAGATTCGAACTTAGCGTCCTTAATCTTGACATTGGTATCTTTTCTGACCATCTCGAATGAAGTGGATGAGAAGCCGTAATCTTTGCTGTTATCAAATATTTCCATAAATTACTTCCTTGCTCCCATTCTGATTCGTGGGTCAATGAATCCGTACGATAAGTCCAAGATGACACCGGCAACCAAGGAGATTGTGGTGAAGAGGGCCATATCGACGAATAAGACGTTGTAGTCTTTTGCGTTCAACGCTTCGACGAAGAGTCCACCGATTCCTGGGATTGAGTATAAGGTCTCAAGAATCATTGAGCCGCCGAGGATACCAATAAACTCAGCGAGGATTGATGGAACGATCGGAACCATTGCGTTTCTAAGTGCGTGTCTTAAGATTGCCTGTCTCTTTGTTAAGCCTTTTGTTCTTGCGAGCAACAAGTACTCAGATTCCATGACTTCACAAAGCTCTGCTCTTGTGAAACGGGTATATCCACAGATTGAACCGAAGGATAAGACGAAGACCGGAATGATATAAGAGAGGAACTTTGTCAAGGTTGGGTCGGTAACCTGTGCCCACTGTGTTGGCAACCAGTTCAATCTATAAGCGAAAATCCATATAACGAAGGTGATAAGGACGAATGAAGGTACTGAGATGAATACCATGACCAATGTTGAGATAACGTGGTCTACCATTGTGTTTTTCTTCAAAGCGGCGAAGATGCCGAGTCCAATACCAAGAGGAACTGACCAAACGACTGACAAGATGTTGATGTACATACTTGTTGGAAGTCTGTGTCCGATGATGATGATTGCGGAGACGTTTGGCATGATGTATGTCGAGGTGCCCCATTCCCATTTTGTGAATATATTTCTCAACCAGCTTACGTACTGGACCATGACTGGAGTCTGATAGAAATTGTGAACCAGACCCGTTGAGTCGACGTATCTGAATAAACGCTCTCCATATCCCGTCGCTTCTCTTGGCAAGTCGAGGACGAATCCTAAATGTACTTGAGACATGTAATAGGAGTACTGAACCTCTGCATTACCGATTGGCTTCGTGAATGGAAGGAGCTTCATGAGGATAAATGTTAAAGACAAGATGATGAAAGCTGTAACAAAGGCTAAGATCAATCTTTTGATAACATATTTTGTCATATAATCACCCTCCTTATTCGAATTCTAAATATTATTTTTACACATATGTATGTGCGTGTAAATTTAAGACAACAAAGGATTAGCGGGTTTTTGACCGCTAATCCAATGTGTTAGTGTTTAGTTTTTTGTCTTAGACAATTAAGCCTGAGGAGCAACTGCGAAGACTGATGTCCAGTAGCTGACAGAACCAGCTGTTCCGAACATTTCTGTGTAGCCATAGAAGTCAACACCGATGTAGCCCATTGCTTCGACGAATGCACCGAAGTATTCGACGAGTTCAGCATCGATTGTGACTGTGATCTTCTTGCCGTCTGCTGACAATTCCATCTCGACTTCATATTCGTCGTATGTGTCCTCGTCTAATGGATCGACATATCCGTATGCAACTGCTGCAACAACAACTGCCTTAGCGTCTGTTGTGTTAGCTAATTCGCAACCGAATTCAACTGTCCAGCTGCCATCTGCGTTAACAGTAGCTAATGAAGCTTGCTGGAACTGATACATAGGAGCATTCTGTCCGTCTATGACATATGCGCCGTGGTCTGCTGCTGTCCAGAGAGCGTCGAATGACCAATACTTGTTGTCGTAGAAGATCTTTCCATCGACTGCGTTTGTATCTGCACCCCAGTTAAGAGTGAAGTTAGATGAGTTGTCTGACTTAAGAACTTCAAGGAAGTTGAGTGGGTCATATGTGTTACCAGAGATAGAGCCGAAGGCGATGTCGAACTGGCCGACCATCATCTTCTTATAGTAGACGTCTGACCATTGCTGGCCTGCCCAGTTGGTGACGTTGAGGTAAAGTCCACCGTCGCATGAGTTGAATGCATCTTCGAGGTTATTCTTGATTGCATTACCCATTGTGTCGAAGTCGACTGTTTCCATCCATGCAACTTCAAGGTCGATTGTGTCGCCCTTTTCGTAAACACCTGCACAGATAAGGTCCTGGCAAGCCTGCTTGAATGAAGCTTTTGCCTTTTCGAGAGAGTAACCGTATCCATCTGTACCTTCTGCCATCTCAGCAACAGCGTCCTTGTGAGCCTTTGTTGAGTTGTATGAGATACCATTTTCTGGATCGATCATGTATTCAGTAGCGAAGTAGTTTGAAGATGGTGTACGACCATTCTTGACAGCAAGTGTCTTACGATCGATAGCGAAGCTTAAGCCGTCGACGAAGTTCTTGTTTGTCATAGCAGGTTCACACTTCCAGTGGTCTGCCTTTTCTGTCTGTTTGATTGCTCCTTCTTCACCGAAGAGTTCTTCCCATCTCTCCTGGTCGCATGTATTCATGTTCAACTTGAATGTTGAGTCACCTGAAGTCATGGTTGTTCTTGGGTCGTTCTTGTATTCATCAAGCTTAGTTGATGGGATACCGACTGCTGATAATTTACCAGCGAGGAATTCCTTGAGTGCTGCTTCCTGGTCCTGCTTAGCTGCGGATAAGATGTTGATGTGGACTCCAGGGATCTTGAGGTTTGCTGCATCAGGTGAATTTGGGTTGACCTGATAAACGATCTGCTTATTGTTGTCCCATCTTTCGAGTGCATAGCTGCCTGTGCAGAGCCATGTATCTAATGGGGAGAGCTTTAAGTCTTTTGAGAAGTTACCCCAAGCTGCGACACCATCTGCGAATGAGCCGTTGCCGAGTTCTGTGATGAACTGAGCTGGGACTGGTGCGAACATGCCTGAAGCGAGGTAGTACATTGCGAAGAATGATGTACATGGAACGTTGAATGTGAACTGCATGTAGTCACCATCTGCGTCTGTGCCGGTCTTGATTCCGATGTTTTCCCAGATTTCATCTGTGACTTCTGTGTTCTTTGTTGCGTTGTAGACGTCCTGACCACCAGCGATTGATCCTGATCCTGTGAGGTTGTCTGTTGATCTTGCTAAACCATACTGCTGGGTATAGTAGATCTTGTAAGGTGTGACATAGTCTTCAAGTGCGACTTCGCGGTTGTTATAAGCTGCGAATGTTGATGAATTTGTTCTGTACTTGAATTCTGAACCTGTCTTGACGTGGAACTTGAATGTTGTAGCCATGTGAGTGTCAGGGTCAGCGTCCATTGCGATTGGTCTATTTTCTTTTGCTAAAGATGCAACCCAGTTATAGCCGTCCTTTGTCTCGTTCATTTCGGTTCCCCAATATGAACCAGATGTGTAACCCATTAAGGTGCCAACAACTGATGTTGTGGAGTTCATGTAGTTAAGAGTTGCAGGGTCGTCTGTCTGGAATGTGTGATAGTAACGCTTCCAAGCTGAGTTTGATTCTCCTGGAAGATCTGCGTTGATTGAACCTTCGCCTAAGATACCGAAACCATATCCTGGGATGTAGTTGTTTGTACCTTTGACGATGTTGTCAGCGTACATGACATAGCCGCCGTTTTCGAATAAGGTTAAACCTGTGAGTTTCTGGTCGACTGCATACTTTTCAAGTGTGCCTAAGATGTTTGTTCTGTCTGCTGCTGATGCATAGACATATGACTGTGCACCCTGAGCAAGCTTTGACTGGTCAACTTCTACTGGAGTGTTGACGCTTTCTCCTTCAGGGCATTTGAACTCTGAGCTTGTTTTCTTTGGACCGCAAGCTGCGAGGAATAACGTCCCAACAAGAGCTGTAAATAAAATTCTTGTCTTCTTCATATAAGACCTCCATTTGTTATGAAAATAGACATACGCCTATCTTCGGGCCCTCAATACATACGATGTAAGGGATGGGGTGATTTTCACATAAGATGGTGTTATGTCAATAATTATTTACAAAATTTGCTATTTATTTTTCGCGTCAATCCTTGGAAACGCTTTCAGGTATAGATTTACTGAAATAAAACGACATTTATAATAATGGACGCTAATAATGACATTAATCCGAATACCAAATATGGGAGGAATGAAAGTTTGTTTCTCATTTTTTCATTGCGTTTCCTTGACGAATATTCGTAATAGTCCTCAACGCCATTCTCTTTTCTTTTTCTGAACGCGAAATAGGAGATGAAATCGAAAGCGCCGAACATTGAGCAGACGGACAATGCGCTTATGAGCACTGCAGAAGCTCCACCTATGAATAAGCCGTTTGAATATGCGATAAGCTCTGTCCAACCGCCGTTGACAGCGCAATAGGTGACAACGCACGCGCTAATAATCAAAAAAGACACAAGGAATCTGACCCAGTTGTCCAAGAACCAATATCCGATTGCCTGAATTGTTGTTATTTCTTGTCCATTTCTAAATTTCATAACTGAAGATTATTCATTAATTTGGAAAAATACAACAAAAATACTATCATAAGGCCATGATTAGAGAGATTTGCAAAGACTTGGCCGTATTAGCCACCCCGTCCACTCCATTGAGCGAGGAAGATGATTTATCAGTTATCCAGGACTTAAAAGACACTTTAGCGGCGCATAGAGAAAAATGCGTCGGTTTAGCGGGCAATATGATCGGCGTTCTTAAAAACGTCATCGTGTTTATTGACGAAGAAGGATTCATCCGTGCGATGGTGAACCCGGTCATCGTGAAAAAGTCTGAGCCGTATGACACAGAAGAAGGTTGCTTATCACTAGAAGAAGGCGAAAGACCTTGCAAGAGATATAACAGGATTAACGTTGAATACTTAAGTGAGGATTTCAAGAAGAGAAAGAAATCGTATAAGGGATTCGTTGCAGAGATCATTCAGCACGAAGTTGATCACCTATCGGGAATAATCATCTAAATACATTAAAAGACACCAAGGAACATTCATTAATATCCTTTGGTGTTTTTTTATTACAGAGTGACTAAGAATAAACCGAGTAACGCGCATGGAAGAGTGATCAGGAAAACCACCACTCCATATTTGCAGAAATCGAGGAATGAGAACTTGATGCCCTCTTTTTTGATGAGTCCGAGGAACATTATGCCCGCTAGAGCGCCGATCGGAGTTATGAAAGCGCCGAGATTTGAGCCGATAATCGACGCGAATGTGGCCTGAACGACATTTGGAGATAGAACTGCGATGTCAGCGAAGAACACACTCATAGGGATGTTGTTCATGATATTATCGAATATCGATGAGAATACGCCATACATGAGAACAGGGTTTCCGTGGGACAAGAATTCAGCGACTTTTCCGCTCAATCCAGAGGCGTTTAAACCTATTACCATGATGAACATGGATATCAATAACGGGATGACTTGATATGGAACTCTTAGGAACGCTCTTCCTAGTCTGATATGAATGTTTTTGTCATAAAGCATATGGATAAGTTCAAATACCAACAAGAACAAGAAACATCCTAGAGATATGAGATACATCTCGATATGGACATAGCTAGAAATGGCCATGAAAATGACACATACCAGTAATGTGGATAAAGAGACAATCAAGGATGTTTTCCTTCTGATTTTTAGAGGCTCCACTGTCACTTCCATTGGTTTCTTCAGGTCTTTATAGAACAAGAGGAAGAGGATGGCGAATGAGCCAATGCCCGCTAAGATGGTTGGGAGCCAGCTGACTTTTAGATAATCGAGGAAGCCGATATTCGCGAACGTGGCGATATAGATATTTGTTGGATTTCCGATTATGAATAGCATCGAGAATGAGTTGGCAGCGATAAACTCCATTACGAGATAAGGGATTGGAGATATTTTTGCACGTCTAGCGAAAGCGCATATGAATGGCGTGAAGGTCAAGATGACGATGTCGTTAGATGTGAAGATTGTGAGAAGAGAGACGATCACATATAAACCAATGAAGAGTCCAATCTGCCCTTTCTTGAACTTTGATACAGCCCAGTTAGCAAGATAAGAGAAGAATCCCATCTCATCTAAATAGATAGATAAGAATGACATCGATAAGAATAAAACGAGTATTTTTAGCGGATTCACTTCTGAGTTGGAAATAAATGAGTCCTTAACGATGTTTAGAGGGGCGATTCCCAACGCTAAAAAGAGGATCGCGCCAATTATTAAAGGGACTAGGAATAAAGGAAATCTCACATTCGCCACCACCCTTACCGTGTTCTGGAGAATGACGAGGGTAATCATTAGGACTATTGCGATACTGAATATAACTAGTGCCGATACCATAGGTATGAATTATAGTATTCGATTCTTAGAAGAGTTAGCAAAAACGCATAGAGTCGCATTAAACATAACGGAGAATTGAATTCTACGATATGGAGAAAGGGGGTTAGATTTAATTTAGTTTTAGTTGGACTACACTTTGTTTTGAAAACTAGGAGGTTTAGTTTTATGAAGAAAAAATCAATCCCAATCTTCTTCGCAACAGACGATAATTACGCGAGATTCTTAAACGTTACGTTAGAGTCTCTGATCGAGAATGCATCGAATGACTATAACTATGATATCTATGTTATGAACAATGGCTTGTCCATGCCATCAAGACGCTCAATAAAGAGGTTCGAGGAGGAAGGATTTAAAATCCATTTCGTCAATGTTGATAGCAAGCTCCAGGCCTTGAAGCTTAAGTTGAATATCCGCGATTACTACACGATGACAACTTACTACCGTTTATTGCTGCCTGAGTTATATCCAAACTTGAAGAAGGTCCTTTATTTAGATTGCGACATCGTTTTAAAAGATGATGTCTCTAAACTGTTTAATGTCGATATCTCTGAGCATCTTGTCGGTGCGATTAGGGATCAGTCAGTGCCCCTATTTAAGGAATTCTCAGAATATGTTGAGTTGGCTTTAGGCATCAGGCGTGAGGATTATTTCAACGCGGGTGTCTTATTGATGAACTTGAAGAAAATGAGAAAAGAAAGATTCTTGAAGCGTTGTATGGATCTCATCACCAACTTTGAGTTCAAGGTCGCTCAAGACCAAGACATCCTGAACGTAATCACAAACGGAAAAATTAAATATATTCCGGGAGCCTGGAACACGATGCCATTGGGCGAGAGGATGGAGCACCCATCCCTCATCCACTACAACTTGATCTTCAAGCCTTGGAAACAGGATGATGTCATGTATGAGGAGTTCTTTTGGGAATACGCAAAACGTGGAGAGTTATTGGATGAATTAGTTGCCTATAAGAGAGAGATATCCGATGAGGAAAAGGCTCGCGAAAGAGAAGGCATAGAGAATGTCCGCAAGTTATGCGTGCACGAAACCTTAAAAGCGGACACATATTACAAACTGCTTCCAACAAAAATGGATGAGTTTGGCATGCCAATAAAGATAACGGGCTACCGTCAGGAAGTCCTTAACAAGATAAAAGAGTTAGAAATTGAGGGGAAATTCGACCAGGATGTCGAAGAAGACCCGCCATTCGTGCCTTTAAAGCCGGGAGTAGTCGACTATGAGAAGAAGAAACTCATGAGCAAACTTAAGGCAAACTGGGCCAATAGGTACTCTTGGAGGTTCTTTAATAAATTAATCAAAAGAGGCGCGATTGTAATAGACGGATATGAGGGTCTTGATTATCTGAAGAGTGTCAAGACTGGAGCGGTCATCACCGCAAACCACTTCAACCCATTTGATTCCGTGCCTTTGCACAAGGTCGTTAAGAAAAACGTCAAACGCAAAAAGCTCTGGAAGATCATCAAAGAAGGCAACTGGAGTTTCCCAGGACTATTTGGTCACTTCATGCGCAACTGCAACACCTTGCCGCTTGCCGCAAACTACGACGTCATGAAAGAGATGATGCGCGCGGTTGATAAGCTTCTTAAGAAGGGCGATTTCTTGCTTGTGTATGCAGAGCAATCCATGTGGTGGAATTACCGCAAGCCAAAACCACTTAAGCCAGGCGCTTTTAGCTTCGCCGTTAAGAACAATGTCCCCGTCATACCTACGTTCATCACGATGAGAGACACCGAGAAACTCGACAAAGACGGTTTGAAGATACAGGCTTACACGCTTCATATCCTTGAGCCTATATATCCAGACACATCACTTTCCTATAAAGAGAACATTAAGATGATGATGGATAAGAATGCTGCAGCGTGGAAGGAAACATATGAAGAGTCTTATGGCATTCCTCTTATGTATGAGACGAAAGGCGAATGATGGGATACATAGTAATAATCTTGATCGCCTCTATTATCGTCTATGTCTTTAATTGCTTATTTAATCCCCTGCATTTGGGTTGGGGTTACTACGCTATAGCAATTCTAATATTCATTGCTTTAGAGGTTATTATCGATGCTCTTGTAGCTTTATCCATTAGAAAAATGCCTGCAAAATGGTTCCCGATGGATAAGAAAAGCTATGAATTAGGCAAGGTAGAGAAGAAATTCTATAAATTCATAGGAGTTCCTCTCTGGAAAGATAAGGTGCCTGAACTTGGCTCTTTTACGGGGTTCCACAAGAACAAAGTAACTAACCCATATGACAATGAGTATATTGGCCGTTTCATACTTGAGGCTTGTTACGGAATCAGCATTCATTTCTGGAGCGTTCCATTTTCAATACTGCCAATCTTCATCGATTATCAGATGTGGACAGGTTCCAATAACGTGGGATTAACAATTGGCGTGCCTGTTGCAATCGTGAATATGATTCTCATCGTTCTTCCGGCGTTCATCCTCAAATGGAATCTGCCGATGCTGAAGAACATTTATAAAAACAATTTGAGGCGAGAGGAAAGGAAAAGAAAAAAGGAAGATTAACTTCCTTTTATCCGTTGTGTTCCTTTACGAATTTGATGAACTCTTCAGGCGGTAACGCTTTTGAGAAATACCATCCCTGGATTAAATCAACGCCAAATCCGATGAATGATTCGAGTTGTTTTTCCTCTTCAACGCCTTCCACAACAATCTTATACCCCATCTCTTTAACCATGTTTATTAAATGGGAGACAACTTTATGTCCATCCGGCGTGTCATCAAGCAACACCAATGAACGGTCGAATTTGATCGTGTTGAAAGGGAGATAAACCATTCGTCTGACATTTGAATATCCTGAGCCAAAGTCATCAAGCGACATCTTGACGCCCATATCATGGAGAGCATTGACATTCTTAATGAATGTTTCCACTTTTAATGTTGCGGCGGTCTCTGTGATTTCTAAATTAACGTCATTAACATCGATGTCGAACTCTTTTAAAAGTGAATCGAGTTTCTTTGGCATGAGTTTATCTAAGCACTCCGCAACAGAAATGTTGATATCCAAGCCATTAAGTTTCAGTTCCTTATATTCTTTTGAAGACATGAAAGCGAGAGTCTTGCGGAATACGATTTCGCCAATCTTATGGATGGCGCCACTCTTCTCAGCGGCTTTAACCATAGTCTCTGTATCGATCCATCCATATTCCGGGTCTTTCATTCTTAACAACGCTTCAGCTGTTACGAATCTCTTGGTCTTGGTGTCATAGATAGGCTGGAAATAGACATCCATCCAGTTGTTTCTAATCGCGTTATCGATTATTTGGTCAATATGAGACTTGATCATGAAGTCCCTATCGTTCAATAACTCGTGGGAATAAGTGATGACTCCTTCACTGTATGAAGGGAAAGAGGATGAGAAGAATAAATATTTGTCAATATTATCGATGTCATCAGGACAGGATAAAACCGTAACGGCTGGAATCGGTTCAACGACTACGTCTCCGAATACGTGTCTCTTTCCAAGTTGGTGGAATATATTGTCGACTAGTAATTGAAGAGTGTTGTAATGAGACTCTTCTACGATAACCCTGAACTTTCCAGAGCCAAGGTGAGAGATGAACATACTGGTTTTGCAGAACTTATCAATTTCCTTGAGTTTATTTGCGACATACTTATTAAAATCTTCAAACGAATGGCCGCCTAAAAGCTCAGCGATTGAAAGATAGTTAACAGCCTCGATCAAGATGATTTTGCATGGTTTTTTATTCGCAAAAGCCTGTTTTATCTTCATTTTGAAGGCTTCTTCATTAGATACACCGGTAACCGAATCTGTATAAGTGTCAGGCTTAGCGATGTTAACGAACATGACAAGATATGCGATGGCGTTGAAGAATGGTTCGATGACTATATTGCTCCATATGAATTCAACAATCATTGATGCGGCGGTAAGAGGGAAGAGAATCATTAAAGCGCGAACCGCACTCCAATTGATGATCTTTCTACATCTAACAATCGCATAGCCAAGTTCAACGAAATACAAAAGTCCTATCGCATATCCGATTGGGAAGAGGAAATCTCTCGTATACACCCCTGCTGCATCAATGTGATACATGATAGGAACGAAAATATTTATGATGAGCAAGGAGTGATATATGCCAACAGGCGCAAAAATCATTATTCCAAAAGCAGCGCTCTTCCATAGACGGAACATGACATCTGATATGGAAACGATATAGAGCAAAACAAGCATGATGGTCGTCATATGACCTAAAAGATAAAGACCATGCAACGAGAATTTCCATAATTCATTTCCCGGACCTGCATTATCTAAACAGATCGATGCTAAAGAAAATGCAGTCGTGAAGAACAGCTCAAGAATCATGAACATGAAGATCTTGTGAGAGCGGCGATTGATTTTTTTGAAGAACATCAATGCGAATAGAGTCGCAAGAAGAAGCAATGTTGCAATATCGAAATAGATGATTTTCATATACTTTAGAATATATCTATATCGTTATTCTTTAAATCTTTAATATCTATATTCACGCATATGTATTTTGTAGAGTATTCGTTTTTCTAAAGAAAGATCTAGATTTTTCTATAAACAATCCTTTGCATATCAAAGACCATATATTTCCATTTCACCTGAATGACATGGCCTTTATAGGTGTTCGCGTACTTCTTTCGTTTGTTCGTTGCATATGGCTGTAGAGTGAATGGGCCAATATGCGGGGCCTTGAGGGGAGTAAATTCTGTTGTAAGAAGAAAGTTCACAATATCCTCTCTCTTTGCCCAAATAAACTGATTTACCGTTCCATAAATTACGTAGTCGACTCTCATGACCCTTCCTTCAGTTCCAAAGAAGATGAATCGCTCAATGGCTTTTGCCATGAATTCTTTGCTGTTTAGCTCTCTGTTTGCGGCATATAAATGCTTCATATTATTCTTAAATAGCGTGAAGAAAGGGACCTTGTTAACACCCGTTCCATCCATCGTGCCATCTCCATAGATGTAATAAAGCAGAATCTTCTGAGTGTTAACACTGATACCGTTTTTCCTGCAAAACAAGATGAACGATTTGATTCTTTCTGTGTGTAATGCACCGGTGCTGCCACATTTGATACTGATATATAGAGGCTTATTGATCCTCCAAATAACAACATCGGGTTTCCCATACCTATTTGGCTGTTCCGCCTTCAAAACCTCGTCATCTTTGATATCGGGAAATTTATCTCGTATGATTTCCTTAATCATTGGCATTTGGTCCTTGAAAGACCTGTTGTTGATAGCAAGGACAAAGTCCTTTTCATTTTTAATTCCGTAATTAGACATAAAAGCCCTCCACTAATAAATAGAGGACTTTTTGCATTTTTTTACCAAAAAGTTACAAAAGCGCGCCAACTTTTATAAGGGGTGTAGGAATATCTTCGCCCCAGACCACAAAAAAAGCCCGGTTTTAACCAGGCATTCTTTCAAGTGGTCGGGGTGAAGAGATTCGAACTCTTGATCTTCTGTTCCCAAAACAGACGCGG
>JAKSVF010000032.1 GCA_024408235.1 Bacilli bacterium | reverse complement strand
GTGCGACTTCCATGCCTGCTTCTTCTAAGTAGGCCTGTGCTTTTTGTAAGAATCCACCGCGTTTCATTGCGCCGCCTCCGACGCAAATAACAGCCTTTTTGCCCTTCAAAGTCTTTAAAACTTCTAAGCATCCAGCTCCATGGTAGATGTCTCTTGGTAATGTAAATCTTGCCATAATAATCTCCTGTCTATTAAGACGAAAAGATTTTATACCGGTTTTAAATTATCGATATATTCGAATAATGATCTGACGTCATAACAAAAACGTTATAATCAATCATTTTGTTCCAATTCGCCAAGAAACATTTTATCTATAGGGGACAAATAGTAGCTATTCTTATAAATCAAAATATCAAACATCGCCTTGGAAATCCCATCGACTTCATACTGGACTAAGCCGTACTTTTCTAACGTGTCTTCATTTAGCGGATATACGACCATGAATGCTCTATCGACGTCGCTAAGCATTTTAAGTTGGCCCATCGAGTCATATGCTCTAATGATGCGTTTCGCTTCAGTTTTATCTTTTTGAGGAGTTGAAACTTTAGGAATATATGGATCGCCATGTGTGATTTCGATGTAATCAGCCAAATCGTCTTTCGTGATTTTGTCTTTGCTAGCCAAAGGATCGTTTTTTGAGAAAGCGACCATATACGAGAATCTTTTTACGATTTTATGATTTAAGTGGTATTCATCCAAAGTTGTCGAGATGAAATCTTCCATATCATTGCTCACGCGCATTATGCCTAAATTAATATTGTTGTGAACAATTTCTTCGAAAGCGCCGTACGATGAGGTCTCCTTAAAGTCGATTTGTATGTTTTTTGTTTTGTCTATGGAACGGATAATTTTTTGCGTTGCGTGAGAAATGTACGCACCCTTTGGGCACGCGATAGAGAATACTACTGTATTATCTTGAGATACGTTGATGTTTTTTATGAAGTTGTATTCACGAACTATGACTTCTGCTCTTCTTAAAAAATCTTCACCTTGGAGAGTGGTTTCAACCCCCGATTTCGAACGTTTGAATATCTTGTACCCAACTTCCTCTTCGAGCGAGTTGATGCATCTTAGGAGGTTAGGTTGTGAGAAGAACAGGTTTGAAGCGGCCTTATTCATGGATTTGCATTTAGAAACTTCTAATGCGTAGCGTAAATATTCTATATTCATGTCGGAATTATAACATACTTATATCAAAAATGATATAAGAATAATCCTATTAGTGATAACACTACAGGAAGAGAGACGTGTATTATAATGACTGTGAAAGTGTGTTTATGGATTTAAAAGAAAAGACGATAAGTAGTGAGCAGATTTACAAAGGCAAAATAATCGACGTATACAAAGATCGCGTTATTTGTCCAAACGGTAAAGAATCGGTTCGCGAAGTTGTTAGACATTGCAAAGCCAGTTGCGTCATTGCTCTTCTTGACGGCAAAATCATCATGGAACGACAGTATAGATATCCATTTGATGAAGTTATGATTGAATTGCCTGCCGGCAAATTTGATCCGAAAGAAAGTCCTGAAGAGTGCGCCAGAAGGGAACTCGAAGAAGAGACTGGATATCACGCAAATGAGATCATCTATCTTGGTAAAGTCTGCCCAACAATCGCATACGATGACGAAATCATTTATCTTCTTCTTGCAAAAGATTTGGTGAAAACACATACAAATCTGGATCCAAATGAGTTTGTGGAAGTTTACACCGACACTTTAGAGAACATACTTGAACAGATTCGTAAAGGCGATATTGTCGACTCAAAGACAATCGCCGGAATCATGCAATACATATTGTATTGCAATGCAAACAATCAATAGAAAGGAAAATTACATGAGAAACGTTGTTGTTGCAGGTGGTGGCGTTCTTGGAAGCCAAATCGCATTCCAAGCCGCATATTGTGGTCATGATGTGACCATTTGGTTAAGAAGTGAGGCATCAGTAGGAAGAGCCCAAGCCAAGATCGATAATTTAAAGGATATTTACACAAAGGCCATTGAGCTTATGGAAACCTCAGAGAATCCAGCTGATTGGTGTATTGGCATCGCTTCGACCGATGCATTTAATAAAGAAGAATGCTTAAAGAAAGTTGAAGAAGCACACAAAAATATCAAGCTCATCGTAGACATGAAAGAAGCTGTCAAAGATGCTGATATCGTTATTGAATCAGTGGCAGAGGACACAAAAGAGAAGATTGCATTTTATCAGGCATTAGCTCCATTGCTAAAACCAGAATGCGTTATCGCTACAAATTCTTCAACCCTTCTCCCATCAACATTTGCAAAATACACAGGAAGAGCGGACAAATATCTCTCTATGCACTTTGCAAACTATATTTGGAAAAACAACGTCGCTGAAGTAATGGTTCAGAAAGACACAAAGAAAGAAGCGTTCGATACCATTTGCACATTTGCTGAGGAAATAAGAATGCTTCCGCTCAAAATCGAAAAGGAAAAGAATGGCTACCTCCTCAATTCAATGTTAGTGCCATTGCTCCTTTCTGGCTTAGATCTTTATGTTAATGGAGTTTCTTCGCCTAAGGATATTGATACCGCTTGGAAAACAGGCACAGGTGCACCACGTGGCCCATTTGAAATCTTCGATGTCGTCGGTATCGCAACAGCGTATCACATCGTTCAGCAATATCAGAAAGTCCCTGGACTCATCAGCCCTCTTCTAAAGAAGATGATGATGCCGTACAACTTCAAGGGCATGGAAAAAGTCCTTAAAGAAATGCTTGATGCAGGTAAGACCGGTAGAGCAGCAGGCGAAGGCTTCTATAAATATAATTAATCAGAAAATGATTAGCTAAGGCTTGCCTACGCGGCAGGCCTTTTCGTTATGCGCGCCATCTAAGTCGTTCTTTGAACGAAGTGTTACCTTAATTGGAAATTCGCTCGGAATGTAGTAACTTTCCTTTTCTATGTAATTGATGATATCGTCTGATGATTTAGAATCAGATGGGCTTGTCATCGGGTTATGCATCTTTGAATGAATAAGTTGATACAATAAATGTGAGGCTTTTTTCTTGTTTTTTGTTGCCATTCCATGAAAGGGTGCATATAATACACTTCGCCGCGGGGATGGCGAAATGGTAAACGCGTACGTTTGAGGGGCGTATGGAGAGATCCTTGTGAGTTCGAGTCTCATTTCCCGCACCAACAAGAAGACTTGGCTCAGCTTGGCTGGGCCTTTTTTCATGCCATTATCCAGTTAATTGTTAGTTAACCGTTTTCATTAAAAAATAATACTTGGCTTATTTTGTGTTTTGGAGATAATAGGGAACGGAAAAATATTTATTTTTGGAGACACTATGGCACTTACACTTACAGAAAAACTCATAGCTGCCCACACTGATGAGAAATTGGAAAAAGGCAAACTGATTCATATTCGTATCGATCAGACATTAACTCAAGACGCAACAGGCACAATGGCTTACCTTGAGTTCTTGAGCATGAATGTTGATAAAGTCAAAACAGAATTATCCGTTTCCTATGTTGATCACAACACACTCCAGAGCGGTTTTATGAACGCTGATGACCACGCATTCCTTCAAAGCGTTGCTTCTTTAAAAGGGGTCGTATTCTCAAAACCTGGTAACGGCATTTGCCATCAGGTTCATTTAGAAAGATTCGCAAAGCCTGGAAAGACGTTACTTGGTTCAGACTCACATACCCCTACCTCATCCGGTATCGGTTGCTTGGCTATTGGCGCAGGAGGACTCGATGTCGCATGCGCTATGGCCGGTATGCCATTTACTTTGGTAATGCCAAAAGTTGTTAACATCGAACTCAAAGGCAAACTCCAGAATGGTGTATCTGCAAAGGATATCATCTTGAAGGTTTTACAGATGCTCACGGTAAAAGGTGGCGTAAACAAGGTCATTGAGTACACCGGTGAAGGCGTTAAGTCACTTTCAGTTCCAGAAAGAGCAACTATCACGAACATGGGTGCTGAATTAGGCGCCACATCATCTGTTTTCCCATCAGATGAAAGAACGCTCGAATACTTAACATTGCAGAATAGATCCGAAGACTATGTTCCTCTTTCAGCTGACGAAGGCGCTTCGTATGATGAATACTACGTCATCGATTTGAATACACTTGAGCCTTTAGTGGCTTGCCCTTCTCAACCAGACCAGGTTCGTTCAGTTACTGACGTCGGCCCAATAAAGGTGAATCAGGTTTTAATCGGAAGCTGCACAAACTCTTCCTACTACGATTTCATCAAGGTTGCTTCAATCCTCAAGGGAAAGAAGGTAAATCCAAATGTCTCGTTAGGTATCGCTCCAGGATCTAAACAAGTTTTAAGAATGATCACGAAATCAGGAATCTTGGACACTTTATTAGAAGCGGGCGCTAGATTACTCGAATCTGCGTGCGGACCTTGTATCGGTATGGGACAATCTCCCTGTACAAACGGCATTTCCTTAAGAACCTTTAATAGAAACTTCTACGGTAGATCAGGCACAGAGTCAGCATCTATCTACCTCGTCTCACCTGAGGTTGCTGCAATATCGGCGGTTAATGGTTACTTAAGCTCACCAGTAAGAGAAAAACTTGATGAATTTGAGGAACCTAGAGAGTTTGTCTTTGACGATAATCTTGTTCTCCAGCCAACATTCGATGGTGAAGTCATCATGGGACCTAACATCAAGCCATTGCCACACTTTGAAGCAGTACCAAAAGAGTTCACAGCAAAGACAATGATCGCTCTTGGAGACAATATCTCAACCGACCACATCATGCCTGCAGGAGCAAAAGTTCTTCCATATCGTTCAAATATCGAAAGAATCTCAGACTTCTGTTTCTATCAGGTTGACGCAGACTTCAAAAAGAGATGCGTTGAATATGGCGGCGGAGTCATCGTGGCAAACGAGAATTATGGACAAGGCTCTTCAAGAGAGCATGCGGCTATTGCACCTAGGTATTTAGGAATAAAGATGGTCATAGCTAAATCATTCGCAAGAATTCATAAAAAGAACTTGATCAACTTCGGTATCATTCCGGTTGAAGCAAGCGTTAGAGCGGATGTTCTTGATGAATTAAAAGTCACAATCAATTCTTCCTATAGCGAAGTAACAATTGAGAACATCACAAAAGGGACAACAGTTGTTGCTCCATTAAGCTTTGAACAAGAAGAAATAACATTACTAGAGAAAGGAGGATTGCTTAACCTAGCAAACTAACTATGGCAGATTTAATCGACAAACAATATAAGCAATTACTCGATCTCGGATACATCGACAATTCGCTTTACGAAGTATATGACGTCAAAAGAGGACTTAGAAACGCTAATGGAACCGGTGTTTTAGTCGGCTTAACAAAGATTTCTGATGTTTATGGATACAAACTAATCGACGGAAAGAAAATTGCTGACGAAGGCCATCTCTATTATAGAGACATCGACTTATTCGACTTGGCTAAAAAAGATGAGGACGTATTCGGTTTTGAGAAAACATCATTCCTCCTTTTATTCGGACACCTTCCAAATTCAAAAGAATTGGCAGAATTCAAAAAACTCATCTCTGAAAACTACGCTTTACCTCACGATTTCGTAGAAACTGAAATCATGAGAAACCCTAGCAGCAATATCATGAACAACATCCAGTCATCTATTCTTGCTTTGTACACATTTGATAAGGATCCAGACTCACAAGATCCAAAAGAGCTTTTGAGAAAAGGAATCTCCATCATTTCCAAGATGCCTGCTATTGTAGCTTATAGCTATCAGGCAAAAAGACACTACATCGACGGCAAGTCATTGCACATCCATTACGTGAAACCGGGATTTGGTGTCGCTGAGCAGATTCTCCACCTCTGCAGAAAAGACAAAAAGTTCACAGAGTTAGAAGCTGAGGCGCTCGATACAGCACTCATCGTCCATGCAGAACACGGCGGCGGTAACAACTCAACATTCACAAATATTGTCGTCTCCACTTCCGGAACAGATATCTACTCCGATATCACAGCAGGATTAGGTTCACTTAAGGGACCTAGACACGGCGGCGCTTCACGCAAAGTCGCAGATATGATGAATGCGGTAATTAAAGAAATAGGAGAAGATGCAGGCGACAAAGAAATACTCAAAATCGTAAACAAGATTCTTGAGAAGAAATTCTTTGATAAGTCTGGCCTTATCTATGGCATCGGACACGCCGTTTACACAAAATCCGATCCTAGATGCATTCTCTTAAAAGAAAAGGCAAGAGATCTTGCCATCGAGAAACACTCTCAGAGATTTGACTTCTATGAGAGATTTGAGAAGATCGCTTGCGCTAGATTACAGGAGCTTAAGGGCTTCTTCTACTGCGGAAATGTTGACTTCTACTCAGGGCTAACATATAAACTCTTAGGTATTCCTGAAGACCTATACACACCACTCTTCGCTTGTGCACGTGTCGTAGGATGGGTAGCACATATCGTTGAGACAACACTTTACTGCAACAAGATTATTAGACCAGCATCCAAGTATGTTGGCGAGGTTAAATAACATGACACATGACATCGTATTATTCGAAGGTGACGGAATCGGACCTGAGATTACAAAATCAGTAACCGAAATCATCAAAGCAACTGGAGTTGAGATTAACTATCACCCATACACAATCGGAGTAAGAGCCCTTGAAAAAGACGGAGTCCTTATTCCTCAGGAATCACTTGATGCAATCAAAAAATATAAGGTTGCCTTAAAGGGTCCACTCACCACTCCAATCGGAAAAGGATTCAAATCTGTTAATGTCCAGCTTCGCTTGGCATTCAATCTCTATTCAAACGTCAGACCAGCATCTAGCTTTGCTAACATTTCAAGATATCAGGGTGTTGATCTCGTAACAATTAGAGAAAATACAGAGGACCTCTACATCGGAGAAGAACATCCAATCGAAGATGGAGTCGAGGCCATCAAGAGAATTACAAAAAAAGCTTCTGAAAGAATCATTAGATACGCATTCGAATACGCTAGAGCAAACGGAAGACATTTGGTTACATGTATCCACAAGGCCAACATCCTCAAACAAAGTGACGGACTCTTCTTATCTCTCTTCAATTCAATAAAAGAAGAATATCCGGACATCGAGGCAAACGACAAGATTATTGATAATATGTGCATGCAGTTGGTCATGTACCCAGAAAAATATGACGTCCTCGTTGCTCCAAACCTCTATGGTGACATCATCTCAGACTTGATTGCAGGATTGACAGGTGGATTAGGGCTCGTTCCTGCTGCAAATATCGGTGACGGCGTTGCAATATTCGAAGCAGTACACGGCTCCGCTCCTGACATTGCAGGAAAAAACATCGCTAACCCAATTGCGATGTTGCTCTCATCATGTATGATGCTCGATTATCTTGGAGAACAAACCGCTGCTAATAAGATCAGAAACTCGGTCAAGAAGGTCTTAAACGAAAAGATCGGATTAACACCAGATTTAGGCGGAAACGGCTCTACAACAAGCATTACCGAAGCGATCATCAACAACTTGGACGCTTAAAAGAAAACTCCCGATGCCACGCGCACGGGAGTTATTATTTTTATTTAGAGTTTCTCAGATAGATTCTTGAGGGCTTCATAAGTCTCAGGACTTAAGTCATGTTCAATCTTGCAAGCATCCTCCGCCGCTATTTCATCGCTGATACCAAGCTTCTTAAATAGATTCGTGAGAGTGAGGTGCCTGTCGAGCATATTCTCAGCAACTGCACGACCAGTCTCTGTTAAGTGGATGTGATCGGCATCATCAAAGGTGATATATCCATTTTCTCTCAGTTTCTTCATTGCGACAGATACTGAAGGTTTGGAGAAATTTAAAGCGGAGGCAACGTCAATTGAACGGACAAAGCCTTTTTCTTTTTCAATCATCAAGATTCTTTCCAAGTAGTCCTGGCTCGATTCATACAATTGCATAGTGTAACCTTCTTTATGAAGAATTTATCACAAACCATTAATAAATCAACATAAGTAATACAAAAAATTCGGTAATTTACTATCGTAAGAGGAGAGGATTACTAATATACTTATGCAGGTATGGCATTACTGGAATTGACCGACATAGAGTTTAATTACTCAGATAAAGAGTTGTACAGAAAGGCTAACATGAAAGTTAACCTTGGGGAGCATTGTTGCCTAGTGGGCACCAATGGATGTGGCAAGACCACTCTTTTAAATATGATTATCGGCGAGTTGACTCCTGATGCAGGAAAGGTTTCTTGGACAAACGGGGTTACTTACTCATATTTAGATCAGCAGCTAAAAGTTAAACAAGACATGCCTGTCGAAGACTATCTTTACGGCGTATATAAAGAGTTATTCCAAAAAGAAAAACAAATGGAGGCTTTATACGAGAAGGCAGCTTACTCGGAAGATTTCGAAAAGATATTGGCGAAAGCCCAAAGACTGCAGGATGAACTTGAACAGGCCGACTTCTATTCCTTGCAGGAAAAAGTCGGAAGAATATCTGACGGATTAGGTTTTGATAGAACTCATCTAGAGATGCCACTGCACGAATTATCCGGGGGCCAAAGAGAAAAGGCCTATATCGCTAAGATGCTTCTTGAAGAAAAAGACGTCTTGATCATGGACGAGCCTACAAACTTCTTAGACCAGTCACAAGTTGAATGGCTTGCTGGATATTTAAATAATTTCCCTAACGCTTTCTTGGTCGTTTCTCATGACCAAGAGTTCTTGAAGAAGATCGCTAACGTCGTATTTGTACTGGAAAATGGAACAATTACAAGATACAGAGGTGATTTTGAACATTATCTTGTGCAGCATGAAATTGATAAAGAGCAGGACCAGAAAAACTATGCCGCTCAACAGCGTTACATCAAAAAAGAGGAAGAATTCATTGCTAAGCATATCGTTAGAGCAACTTCAGCAAAGGCTGCAAAGTCGCATAGAGCTAGACTTGCGCATCTAGAGGTGATGGATGCTCCAGGCAAAGAAGAAGGCTATGTCCATTTCTCATTCCCATTCACAACGGATGTTGGCGAAAAACCACTCATTGTTGAGGAACTCTCAATTGGATACAAAGGTAAACCTCTCCTTGATCCAATTTCATTCACATTATTAAAAGGCGAGAAGATCGCTATCTTGGGACAAAATGGCGTCGGTAAAACCACATTCCTCAAGACCGTGCTTGGGATAATTCCTTCGATCGACGGAGAATATCGTTGGCTGGACGGAACCGTAGTCAATTATTACAGTCAAGACGAGCATATTGATTTATCCCAATCCCCATTCCAATTCATCCATAACGCATTCCCTGATTTGAATAACACCCAAATTAGAACCGCTTTAGGAAATTGCGGCGTTAGAAAAGACTTGGCTCTAAGACCTATGGCCGAGTTATCAGGCGGAGAAGTCACGAAAGCAAGATTCGCCCTCATGACCCTCAAGAAAGCTAACTTCCTGGTCTTGGATGAACCTACTAACCATTTGGACCAAAAGGCAAAAGACGCCCTATTCGACGCAATCGAGAGATATCCTGGAGCAGTTATCATAGTCAGTCACGAAAAAGACTTCTATGACGGGCTTGTGGATTACGAATTATTCTTTTAAACAAAGCCGACTCTGTATGGGTCGGTTTTCTTTAAAACTCACTATTCATCGAACAAATTGACACTTAAACACTTGGAAACTATACTAATGGGCTGATATTATATCAGCAGGTGGTACTTATATGGCTAAACCAATCGTTGCAATTTTATATGATTTTGATTCCACATTAGCGAAAAGCGACATGCAGAATTTTGGGTTTATCCCAGCTCTTGGAATGACTCCTGCAGAGTTCTGGGCTAGAACATCTAAATTCTCCGAAGAAACTGGGGTTGAGAGAACTCTTGCTTATCTTTATGTCATGAAGATGTGTGCAGAAGAAAAAGGAATCAAAATGACAAAAGAATGGCTCAAAGAAATGGGTAAAGACATCAAATTCTTCCCTGGAGTTGACACTTGGTTCGAAAGAATTAACGCCTATGGAAAAGAACAAGGTCTCCAGGTTGAGCATTACTTGATTTCATCTGGAAATAAGGAAATCGTTGATGGGTGTTCAATCGCGAAAGAATTCAAGAAAGTCTACGCTTGCGAATATTTATTCGATAATGAAGGCAATGTCCTTTGGCCAAAGCTCGCAATCAATTTCACACAAAAAACCCAGTACTTCTTCAGAATTGCTAAAGGCGTGACCGAGGTTGATGACGATTCAATCAATGATAAGACGCCTCAGAAGAGAATACCTTATTCCAACATCATCTATATTGGAGATGGAATGACTGATGTTCCTGCAATGATTCTTGCAAAGAACAATGGTGGCAAATCAATTGCTGTTTATAAACAAGGATGCCGAGAGAAAGTTGAACCTTTGTATAAAGAGGGAAGAGTCAACTACCTCTGCTATGCGGATTATCGCGAAGGCAAGACAATTGAAAAGATCATGAAATTGGTGTTCCAATCCATTGCGGTAAACGAATTATTAGCTGAAAACGAAAACAAGGACAAGCCTGGAGATTAATCGGGCTTGTTTTTCTTTTCACATTTCATTGTGTATAATGAGCGCATAAGGAGGCTTATCTAATATGGAAGATAAAGCAGTCGAAACCTGGGAATGTCCTAGTTGCCATGCAACAGGCAATACAGCGAGATTCTGTGCCAAATGCGGACTCGAAAAACCTGTCACCCAGGCAAAAGTCTCATCAGAGGAAAGAAAAGCCAAATCCAAAAAGGTGATTGAAACAATTGTTGCAATAGCAATGATTATCTTCTTCTCCTGCTCACTCGTGCTTGTATTGAGCCCAATGGCAGAGTTGAGAGATCACTCATCAAGTTACAACATCAGTTTCTACTATTACGTTTATACCGTTTGGGCAAACTTGAAGAACAGCGGCGGAGGCGTAGAAACCGCCAAAGCCCTCATCTGCACATTCTCGTTTATTGGCGCTGTCGCATTAGTTTATTTCTTTGGCATCAAAGGATTGATCGATTCAATCAAAGTAATCAAATTGCGCAAAGAGCCAAAATACACAAAAGAAATGATGGCGGTTATCGGGACGATGTTCGCTTACTACTCAATTGTCCTTTTATTAAATAACGCAAACATTTCAAACGGATCGGGTTACCAGAGTTGCGACACCGGAGCAGGCATTGTCCTCTTCATAATGTTGCTTTGCTTATTGCTTGGTGCATTAATGGCAAGATCGTTCGTATACGCCATTATTGATAAAAAACCTTTTAAGATCGCAGCGACAATCATTAAATTCGTATCGATAATCTTCATCATTTCCGCAGTCGCAGTTTCCTCAAAACTTGGCATGAAATACGTTTCGGGTGGAACGAATTTGAGATTAACGTTCTTCAATTGGGCAATGTCTTTCTTCGGTGACGGATCTACAGGACCTGCTGCAACAACCCTTATTGCGTTCATAGCAACAGTATTGGGACTTGTCGCAGGAATCGGAACGCTTTGCTTAAGCTACGGTTCCTTGATCGATGACAAAAAAGATACAAAGGCCGGAATACTCGCAATCGCATATAATGTTTTCTTGTGGATCGTAATCGCATTATCGACTGCAACATTCTTCTTGGTTGACGTAGGTACCGCAAAATTCTCGCCATTAAACACTCCAGCGGCAATTATCCTATCTTTATTAGGAATAATTGGAACAGTCGTTGCTGCTGCACTTGAAAAAGAAACAAAAACCAATTAATTCTTTAAATTACTAAAAGAATTACTCCGTTCATGCTAGAATTTGACCTGGTATGGACGGAGTTTTTAATTCACCAAAAACAATAGGCGTGATATTGATGGGCGGAACAGGCTCTCGATATGGCGGAAATCTTCCGAAACAATACGTGAAGGTTAAGGGCATTGAACTCTTTATGCATGTTGCTAAAGATTTTGAGAATAACCCCCTCATCGATGAAGTGGTTTTCGTTGCTTCGCTTGATTATTTCCCTCTAATTGGCGAAATCCTTGCTAGAGAGAAATACACCAAGAAATACACCTACGCTTTATCGGGTGCGACAAGAGAAGAGAGCGCATATAATGCGGTGACGATGCTTTCTGAAAAGGAAGACAAAAACACAATCGTTCTCATCACTGATGCAGATAGGCCTAGAAGCGGAAGATGCATCAATGAGATAGTCGAGAAGGTCAAAGTTGGTGGGGTCGCTGTTGCGGCTTGTCAGGTTACAGACTCACTTGCCATATCAGAAGACGGTGAACATATCACTCAGTATCAGGATAGAAGCAAATCAGTACTGCTTCAGACTCCGCAGGGCGCAAAACTCTGGATTCTCAAAAAGGCAATGGACAAGGCAGGCGAATCGTTGTCTAGATTCACCGACGAAGGATCCATTGTGCTTGAGATGTTGCAGTTCGCACCACTCATTGCAAAAACAAGTAGCCTGAACTACAAAATTAACACCGTTGAAGACATGAAGAGATTTGAGGAGGAGACATTATGAGCCATTCACAAGTAGGCGACATAATAGAGGGGACAGTCGTTAGGGTTTACCCAAAATATGCGATTCTCTTGTTTGATGACAACGAAACGGGATTGCTCCACATTTCCGAACTATCAAACAGTTATGTCAGAAATTTTACCGGTTACGTTCAAGTCGGTAACATTTACAAAGTAAAAGTGATAGACTACGATGCGGAGAAAGACTTTATGAAAGTCTCTCTCAAGGCGGTTACTTCTCAGGAGAAGAAGAAACCGCTCCAGAAAAAGAGAATCAAAGAGGAAGACATCTCTTTTGCTGAATTAGAAAAGCGTCTTCCTGATTGGATAAAAGAAGAGAAGGACAACATCAATGGCAGTAGTAACAACAAAATTGGATCGATTAAATAAGGCAATCGATTTAGCAAGCTATCAGAAAAAAGTCGAAGAAATTGATTTCATGATCAGAAACGGCACAGGTGAAGGTGCTGATTTCCTCGGTTGGGTCAATTGGCCAGTCGATTATGATAAAGAAGAAGTCGCAAGAATCAAGAAATGCGCAGAATACGTCAGAGCAAATTACGATATCTTAATCGTTTGTGGCATCGGCGGTTCATATTTAGGAGCTAGAGCGGCAATTGAGGCAATCAATGGCCAGTTCGGACACACAAAGCCAGAAATCATTTGGCTCGGCCAGAACTTAGATCCTAACTATGTCTCACAGGTTATGGATTATGTTAAAGACAAGAGGTTCGCAGTTAACGTAATCTCAAAATCAGGAACAACAACAGAAACAGCTGTTGCGTTCAGATTAGTCAAGAAATTACTCGAAGAAAGAGATGGCAAAGAGGCTGCTAGAAAAGCAATCTTTGCAACTACAGATAAAGAAAATGGCGCTCTCTTAAAGCTCTCAATCAAAGAAGGCTACGAGAGATTCATCCTCCCTGCAAACATCGGTGGAAGATTCTCAGTACAGACAGCAGTTGGATTATTCCCAATCGCAGTCGCTGGCATCGATCCAGAAGAAATCTTGAGGGGTTCTGCAGACGCTCGTCTTGATGCAATGGAAAAAGATCTCAGCAAGAACGAAGCATACAAGTATGCAGTTGCTAGACACGTCATCTACACTAGAGATCACAAGGCTGCAGAATTCTTAATCTCATACGGACCAAACGTTCAGCAGTTAGCTGAATGGTGGAAACAGTTATATGGCGAATCAGAAGGAAAAGGTGGAAAGTCACTCCTCCCATGCTCAGCCACATTCACAACAGACCTCCACTCTATGGGCCAGTACATCCAGGATGGCAGCGATGTCTTCTTCGAGACCGTCTTACATTTCTTAGGAAACCAGCTTGACGTCGATATCCCAGAAGACGAAGAAAACCTTGATGGCCTCAACTACTTATGCGGTCACAAGTTAAGCTATGTTCAGGAAAAGGCTTACGAAGGAACATTGAAGGCTCATTCAGAAGATGGACATCGTTCAAACATCGTTCTCGATGTCGAAAAGATGTCTGCTCACACAATGGGTTACCTCTTCTACTTCTTCGAAATCGCATGTGGTATGTCCGCATACTTAAACGGCGTTAACCCATTCAACCAGCCTGGTGTTGAAATCTACAAGAAGAACATGTTCAAGCTTCTCGGAAAACCTGGTTACGAAAAATAATTAGTAAAAATTGAATTAGGATCGCACTTACTGCGGTCCTTTTCTTTATAATATGCATATGCGCACGAAAGACTTCTACAAATCGTATAACCTAAAAGAACTCGATGTCGAGGAGATAGCCCCTTACAACGGTTCGTTATCAATCCTCATATCTTTCGACGTCGATATCCAATACATCGCAAACGGATTTAGGCCGACATATGACACCGTCTACCACCACCGATTTGTGTTCTGCGATATTCCATTTGAAGAAATAATAAAAAATCCCCAGATAAATGATTACTCACTGATTGGGGATTCAATCATAATCAACGGTTCTATCGAGATTAAAGATTCTTTAGTAGAAGCTATCAATAACGATTAATGGAAAGGGTCATCAGGATTTGTGAAATCCTTGGTTGGTGTCTCTTTTTCTTTTGTTTCCTCAACAAAGACCTCATGAGGCACTTTCCCATTCCATTCGTCCTCGGAGTTGTATCCGTGTTGAATTCTCTCCATTCTGTTTGTGATCTTCTTATTCCAAACCGAACCAAGAATCGCTCCTGCAATTATGCCATCAAGTGCAAACTCGGCTAGAACAGCGAACACTTGGCCAAGCACCCATAACGTTCCATATGTGTACTCACCATTTTGAATCATATCTAATGTCAAGAAAGCAACAGATGCTATAAATAACACAATAAACACTGGAATACATATATTCCTAATGAGGACAAAAACACTCCTCTGCTTTGAAAGTTTTGAAATTTCTTCTTTATAACTGGCCATATCCAACCTCCGTAAATAGTATAAACCTTATAAATAAGGGATGAAATATAACAACATACGAAAAATAGTGATTTTATCTAATTGACTGAATAAATGGTCAATGGTATATTATTTCACGCACGTTCAGAGGCAAGCCTCACGGATGCTTAGCTCAGCTGGGAGAGCACATCCCTTACAAGGATGGGGTCACAGGTTCGAGCCCTGTAGCATCCACCAACCTCTTGGAGGTAACGTGTGGCAACAAATGGGTGAGTAGCGAAGTGGCCAAACGCGGCAGACTGTAAATCTGCTCCTTCGGGTTCGGTGGTTCGAAACCATCCTCACCCACCAACCCCATTGGGGTGTAGCCAAGTGGTAAGGCAAGAGACTTTGACTCTCTTATGCACAGGTCCGATCCCTGTCACCCCAGCCATTATATCCTCCGTTAGCTCAGTCGGTAGAGCACATCACTTTTAATGATGGGGTCAACAGTTCGAGTCTGTTACGGGGGACCAACTAAAGGTTAAGCCCGGGTGGCGAAATGGTAGACGCAAGGGACTTAAAATCCCTCGGTAGCAATACCATACCGGTTCGAGTCCGGTCCCGGGCACCACAATCGTAATTCAAAGGTCTGAATCAATCAGACCTTTTTTGTTGTCGGGATTTTAAGTCTAATAAACCGTTCCTTGTTGAAGACTAGGCCTTTTGATATTATTTTTTGTTCCAAAAGAACTAGAGTTTAACAATTGTTTATAGAAATAGAGTGGAAGGAATATAAAATATACCCATGAAACTATTAAAGAGATTACTTATATCCGTCATCGTTCTCGCTGTACTCGTAGGTGGAACGATTGCTGCTGCGTTCATTTTATTGAGCGACGATCAAACAGCAGGCTTCAAATACGATGAGACACCTATGGTCATCGAAAATGAACTCGCAAATGACATAGATGCAAGCTTCAAGAAAATCAAAGAGACAAATTACGAAACAAACGAAATCACGATCGACCTCACAATGGGCCAGTTGAACTCATTCATTGTTTCAGTAGCTCAAGATAAGCTCAATCCTGATTATTTAAAAGATGAGCAGCATCAATCATTGTATGAAAACGGCGGATTCAGAGTCGACAGCGTTTACTTTGCTTCTGAAGGCGAAAACATCAAACTCGTCGCATGCATTGGATACAAGAACGTTATCAAATCAGCCGCAAGCGTTTCCGTCAGCGTATCAGTTAAAGAAGGCAATCAACTCGTAATCGAATTAAGCACAATCAAAGTTGGCAAATACATCAACCTCAACGCAGGACAAATTAAGTCTTTGCTCGATAATTTCAAACAATACCTTTCAAACGGAAACATTGATGGACTCGATTTGGAAAACATGACATACACAATCGACTTGAATAAGGTTGTATATGAGGCGCTTTCGTCAAACCCATTCATCAGAGACATGTTCTGTGCACTTAACTATGGTGCAAGAATCGAAGATGGCATGATCAAATTATCAGTTGATACGACAAAGATCTTCACAGGACCAAGAACAAAACCTTCAGATGAGGAATTCCCAAAACCAGATCTAACAACCCTCATGACCGAGTACACGACGAATGGTTTTGTCACCATCGAAATGACCGAGCCTCAATTTAACAACATCGCCTATGACGATTTAAATGCTACCATCGGATCTTTCGCTCCTAGCTTCGATTTAGGCGAAAAAACATTTACTCTCACTTGCTCCGATCCTTGGTACAACTTCAACGCTGGACAGGTTGAAACTAACTTCTCTGTCAATGAAGTTGAGTCCACTGCCGCTTTCATCGCAGAAATGAAAGCCGAGTTAGACACAAACGATTACGTTTCGACGTTAAGCGTACACGCTGAATTGGCTTCTGTTGGAAATCTAAAATTCGGCGAAATGGATAGCGCTTCAGGATTCGTCTATGACTTCAATGTTGAGCCTGCAACAATCATTGAGGCATTAGATCTTCCTGCCGCCATTGCATCAAGCGCAAAAATAAAAGACTTCCAGATCGTTAAGGATGAAACAAATCCAAAAGTCTCATTCAAGGTCTGCAACTCTTTATAAAGAAGAAACAAAGCTCTTAAGCTTTTCCATAATCTCGTCTTCATACATTGTGAAGCACTGATTGTGGCCGGCGTCCGCAAAGAACGCCTTTTCTTTTTTGCTTGAACAATATTCGTAATTCAATTGTCCACGTGAGATAGGAACCATCGTGTCCTTTCCGCCATGGATGAAGAAACACGGAACTGTAGCTTTCGCCAACTCCTTATACGCCTTCGTGCCTGCAAGATTAAATTTGCCTATGATAACTGCGTGCATTGGAAGGAGAGATGTTGAAATATCGCCAAGGAGTCCAAGTTTTTGATGGAATGTGGTTCTTATTTGTTCGTATGGAGAGGCAAAACCACAATCGCAAACCAAACACTTAACTGAAGCGGGGAATTGGCTAGAAGAGGCTATTTCAAGGCTTGCACACCCAAGTGACACGCCATAACCATAGATAGCTTCAGGCTTGAATGTCTCATCAGCGTATTTTACCCAATCTAAGAAGTCCTTTGACTCAAGACAACCAAACGTTGTCCATTTGCCTTCGCTCTTCTCATGCGCCCTAAGGTTAATTAAAAGAACACTATAACCATCCTTTATCAATCTCATGGCGATAATCGCGAAATTGTTTAACGGGTCAGCGTGATATCCTGGAACCATTACGACCAGTTTGTTCTTATTGCCTTTCTTATAAGAGGCATGAAGGGTAAGTCCATCAAATGATCTGATGTAATGGTCTTCAAATGTTTGTTCGCGCATAAATTTAAAAGCTGGAAGAATTCTATCCTCTAGACCCTTATATTTTGTCGTTGTTAAATCTAGTTCGTCGAAGGCAATGGCATTAGCTCTACCAAAGGCGATTCTATAAGCAAAGAGAGATAAAGCGCACACGCAAACAGAGGCGAGCACTGAAACTCAGCCCT
>JAKSVF010000031.1 GCA_024408235.1 Bacilli bacterium | reverse complement strand
CTATCAAAAAGAAAAGGAGAAACACCTATGAACGCTTATTTCAGTTATTTACAAGAAGTGTTCGTATCATTCTGGAAGCATTTCTGCACATTCTGGTACGACGCTATCATCGGACCTTGGCATAAGGTTGGAGGAAACTTCCAGCATTATGGCAATATTTTCGATACATATAACTCCAGTTTCGGCGTTGCCGGTTGGATCTTCTTTGTTTTATTCGCAATCCTCGCAGTCGCAGCACTCGGTGCTATCGGCTTTGGTCTTTTCCTCTTAATTAAGAAATACGTTAAGTTCTATAAGAAAGAACTCGATAAAGACGCTCTAAGAGAACAGGTTGATAGACTTAATTACGAACTCTATCAGGCCGTTGCAGAGAAAGACCGCATCTTAGGTCTCCAGGTCAACGCACTTGGCTTAAAGAACCCAGAATTAAGGAAAGATGCTCAGGATGTTGTTGATGAAGTTTCATCAAGATTCCCAAAGCTTACATGGGTCGACCACCAGTATGCAGACTTCGATTCTACAATCCCAGATATTCCAGACTTCACATTAGAGGAACTCGTAAACAGATTCAGATTATTCGCTGCATCTCAGCTTCACCTCTATTACACAGTTGATACCATCAGACAATTATTCGCTGGTATGGCAACATCCAAGCTCATGATTCTCGAAGGTATTTCAGGTACAGGTAAAACTTCCATGGCATACGCTTTAGGTAAGTTCTTCCAGTACGACGCTAATATCTGCTCTGTTCAGCCATCATGGAAAGATAGATCTGAATTAATTGGTTACTACAACGAATTCACTAAGAAATTCAACGAAACCGAATTCTTACGTGCTTTATACACAGCAACATATCGTAAAGACATCAACATCATCGTCCTCGACGAAATGAACTTAGCTCGTATCGAGTACTACTTCGCAGAATTCTTATCCGTCATGGAAATGCCTAACATCAACGAATGGAACATTGAATTAATCAATACCTATTCAAACGATGACCCTAAGAACGTCCACAACGGCAAGATGTTAATTCCACAGAACGTCATGTTCTTCGGTACAGCTAACAACGATGACTCCACATTCACCATTTCAGATAAGGTCTATGACCGTGCTGTCTCATTGTTCTTCGATAACAAAGGTATTGCATTCGATGCTGAATTCACAGAACCAGTCAACTTCTCATATGACCAGTTCCATCAGCTTTGTGTCAATGCTTGGAATGACTATCCAATTTCAGAAAGCATCCTCAATAGATTCGGCGAACTTGATAACTTTGTTATCGCTAAGTTCAAACTCGCGTTTGGTAACCGTATCTTGAAGCAGATGAAAGCCTTCGTACCTGCATACGTCGCGTGCGGTGGCGCTGAAATTGACGCTGTCGACTTTATCTTTACAAACAAGATCCTTAAGAAATTCGAATCATTGAACGTCGCATTCTTAAGAGACGAATTAGGAGAATTAAACCTCAAGCTTGATGAACTGTTTGGCGAAGGCACATTCACAATGGCTCACAAGTATATCAACAACTTACTCAAGATGTCCGCATAATCACTAAAAAACTAACTTATGTCAGAAAAGAAGAATTTCGAAAACTTAAACGAATCGACCGCTACCAGAAATGGAGCGGATTCTTCTCTTTCGAGCGCACACGCAAGTAATAAAGGCAAGAAGTCAAAACTCACCAAAAAAGACTTTGGAAAGGCTAAAAACCAGCCTAAAAAGGAAAACGGTGGCAAAGTTTCACTTGAAGACCAGGGCTTATTAGAACTTGCTAAAGAACTTAAGGCTCAGGAGAAGGCTCTTTTCGACGCAGACAAAATCACATTCGACGAGGAAGAAGTCCTTGAAGAAGAAAAAGTGGTGGAAGAAGACATCACACTCGATGAGAACGCATCTGACATCGCTCTCTTAGCAGAAGCTGCCTTAAGAGACGAGGAAAGAATCGAGGAAGAAGAAGCGGAAGATAGAGCAGAACTCGAAAGAAAAGAGCAGGAAGAGAAAGACCGTCTTGCCAGAGAAGCTTACGAGAAAGAACTCCAGGAACAGAAAGAACTCGAAGAGGCAGAGGAGAGAGAAAATCCAAAGTCAGACAGAGTTCCTCCAAAGAAACATGCAGTCAAAGCAACTGCAGTCGTTGAAAAACAAAAAGACTTATTCGATTACGAACTGAAGAATAAGGTCCTTGAAAATGTCATCAAATCCGCAATGTTAGAGGATGAAGACCTTGACCGTTTATCAAAACTTATCGGAAATGGCAATTCCCTCCACACATTGAGATTATCCCGTCATGAGACAGGTTCATTTGATATGGCTTGGGTTAAAGCGGTTGAAGACGCAATCCCAGCAATCGATGAGATTCTCAAGAACCCTAGAATCAACACAAAGATCGTTACAGACATCGTTCCAGTCGAACTTGCTAAAAAGACCGGTTCAGAATCTGTCAAACACTTAGCGTCGCACACCCAGTACGTTAAGGATATCGATGAGAACGGTGACGTCATCCCATCAAAGATTCTTAACATCGGATCAGACGATGAATACATCACATACGAAAACAAATTCGTCGCAACTGTAGTTAGACGTTTAGTCCTCTTCATCGAAAAGAGATACGACTACATCGTTAAATACAGCGAATTAAAGGATTATGACATCCTCTACGTCAAGAACCATTCAACAGTTAATGGATTAGACGTTGATGTCGAATCTAAAGTCGTTGTTTCTCGCGCATCTGGCACAGGTGCAGCAGATGGCGAAGACTCAGCATCACTCATGAAGAGAATCAACCTCATGAGAAGATACGCTAAGTTCTTCTTCTCCTCAGACTTCATGAAGAGATTCAAGAATGAGAAGAATGTCCGCTCACCAGTCATGCAGACAAACATCATCAGAAAGAACCCTAAATACCACAAGGTCTATAACCTCTTCCGCTTCATGGAAATGTATCGTGCACTCGGCGTTGAGTTCACAGTCAAAGAAGAGTACTACACTCCAGAAACCGCTGATTTAGAGACAATCAACAATTTAACAGTCGCAAATTTCCTTGCAGCAAAGGCTAAACCATCCGAAAAAGATGTCGTTACAAAGATCGAAACAAAGAATCCTGAAGTAATGACAGACATCGACGATGATATATTCACATTCTTCCCAACAGGAGATTATCCAGAATACGTCCGTGTCGATGAAGAATATCTCCGTTGGAGAGAAAGAAACACAAAAGACCTCAAAGAGAATCCATCTGATGCAGAAAAGGCTTATAGAGGTAATGACTACCTTAGAAAAGCCAAGATGGAGAAAGAACGTGCTAGACGTGAGGCCCTCAAAGCTAGAAGACAGGCGGAAAGAGAAGCGTTCCTCAAAGAACAGGAAGAACTCAAAGCCGCTAAAGAAGCTGAGCGTCTACGTCAGAAGAAGCTCCAGGAGATGCGTGAAGAAGAAGCTGCACGTAAAGCTCTTGAAGAGGCTAGAAACGCCGTTAGACAGGCAGCTAGAGAAGAAGACGAAGAGTTATTGCTCGCAATCGTCACTCCTATCGAAATCACAATCGTCGGTGACACAGAAATCACCGCTAAGACAACCTGGGCACAATTATCAGCCTTTGTTGAATACTATATCGCAGACCCATCTCTCGTTTGGTCATCATCAGACGAGACTGTCGCAACAGTCGACCAGACAGGTTATGTCTCCGGTTGGAAAGAGGGCGACGTCAAGATCCGTGCTACATCAGTTGAAGACCCAACCTGCTTCACCGAGTACGAGATGCACGTCTACCCAAGACCTCCAATCACAGTCGAATTCCCTACTATCGAAAAGATCCTCGTCACAAAAGAGGCTACACTCAGACCAATCGTTAGAAACGCTGATGACTTATCGGTTATCTGGCATTCGTCAAACGAAGCAGTCGCAACAGTGGTGGATGGAGTTGTCCATGCACACTCTGCAGGAAACGTCATCATCACAGCCTTCTCAGTCGAAGATCCTACAAAATCACACTCAATCTATATCCATCCACTTGATGGCATTGAGCTTAGAGCAGCATCACACGAGATCGTCTCAAGAAGAACTACACTTCAGTTAGACGCATTCTCTAATGTCAGCGATGACGATATGATCATGCTCTTCTCAAGCGATGAATCCATCGCAACCGTTAGCCAGTCGGGATTAGTAGAAGGCATTTCTTGGGATGGTGGAGAGGTTACAATCACAGCAATCTCAACAATCGATCCTTCAATCTCCAACACATGGAAAGTTAGAGTACTTCCTAAGCCAATCGTCAGTGTTACTCTCGTTGGCGAAGAGAAAGTCATCCGTACTAGAACAAACGAGCTTATCGGCACAGTCATCAATGCAGTTGATCCTACAGCAATCTGGACATCATCTGATGAGACAGTCGCAACAGTTGATGAGTTCGGCGTTGTAACAGGCGTTGGACTTGGAAGCGCAACAATCACCTGCACATCCTTGGAAGAACAGGATAAGTTCGCTACCCTCGATGTCGTAGTTAAGGAAGCTATCATCATCGGTGAGCATAGAGACCAGCTTGTCGCAGACCTCACAACCGATGTCACCGCTATCTCTAATGTTGTTGATGAAGACACAATCATCTGGACAACATCCGATGAGAATATCGCAACAATCAGCGACACAGGTGCAATCCTTGGCATTGCTGAAGGCGATGTCACAGTTAGGGCAGCATCAGGATTTGATCCAACACTCTACGCTGAATATAACCTCCACGTTAGACCAGCTATCACAGTCACACTCAATGGAGAGCCAAAAGCTATCGTCACAAAGACAATGGCCTTCGAACTCCTTGTTACAAGTGCAGACGACCCATCTGTCACATACGAAACATCTGATGAGTCAATTGCAACTATCGATGAAAACGGAACAATCTCCGGCATCATGGCGGGCGTTGCAACAATCACGGCTACATCAGTCGAAGACCCAACAAAGTCATGCAGCGTTACATTAAACGTTTATGATGGAGTTGAGTTAACAGTCGAAAAATCAATTATCCGCGCAACAAAGGTTACAACTTGGAGCGCTAAATCAAATGTCACGGAAGATGATTCAATCGTTTGGTCATCATCCGACGAGAACGTTGCTACAGTCGATGAGAACGGTAATATCACCGGTGTCTCAGATGGCGTTGCAACAATCACAGCTACATCCTTAATCGATGATACGTTATCAGCATCATCAACGATTGAAGTTAGATCAGACATCGTCCTTGAACTCACTGGTGAAACTAAAGTTATCAAAGGCAGAAATGTCGCTCTTCAGTTAAGACTTGAGAACGCTGATGATCCAACAGCCTTATGGACAACAAGCGATGAGACAGTCGCAACTGTTGATGATAATGGCGTTGTATCCGGCATCGAAGTTGGCAGCGCAACAATCACTGTCACAAGCGCTGAAGATGATACCAAGACAGCATCGCTTGAAATCGTTGTTAAGGAAGGCATTGAACTTACGGTCAATGAGACAACTCTCATGGCGCGCAAGACAACAGTCACATTAAGCGCAATAACAAATGTCACAGAAGATGATTCAATCGTCTGGACATCATCCGATGAGAACATCGCAACAGTTGTTGATGGCGTTGTTACCGGAATCGATATGCTCGGTGGCGATGTCGTCATCAGAGCTTCATCTGCTGTGGATCCTGAACTTTATAAAGAAGCAAATATCCACGTAGAACCTACACCTGCAATTCTTCTCGAACTCAGCGGCTCATCTAGAGCAATTCTTGGTAAGACCGTTCAGCTTGAGATGAATATCTTATATGCAGATGACCCAACAGTCGTCTGGTCATCATCTGATGAAAATGTCATCACAGTTGATGAGAATGGTGTTGTAACTCCTATCGCCGAAGGTAATGCTACAATCAGCGTTACTTCCGTTGAGCAGGAAGACAAAGTGGCAACACTCAGCATCACCGTTTATAAAGGCGTCGTATTCGATGGCTATGTTGACACAATCATCATTTCTAAAGAAGAACAGTTCAGTGCTCTATCTAACGTAGAAGAAGATGACACAGTCGTCTGGACATCACGCGATGAATCTATCGCAACAGTTGATGAGAACGGTTTAGTCACTGGCGTCGGAGAAGGAACAACTGCAATCGTTGCCTCTTCAAAAGCCGATGAATCCGTATTCGTCGAACGTGAAATCACAGTTAAGCCTCCAGTAAGCATTGAACTTGTTGGAGAAGCAACACATATCCTTGGTCAGCAGTTCGCATTGATTGCAAATGTCATGCACGCTGATGACACAAGCGCTAGATGGTCATCATCCGACGAATCAGTCGCTAAAGTCGATCAGGAAGGTAATGTCACAACCGTATCGGTTGGCACAACAGTTATCTCGGCTCGACCAAATGCAGACCTTGAAAAGCTTGCAGTACTTGAGATTGAAATCATTGAGGGTATTGCATTCCTCGATGACGAATCAGAAGTGTTCGTTTCCAAGACACTTGAGCTCTCCGCAAAGAGCAATGTCGAGAACGATACAATCATCTGGTCAACATCAGATGCATCAATCGCTACAATCGACGAGAATGGCGTCTTGACTGCAATCGAATTAGGTGACGTCACAGTTAGGGCAACATCTTCGAATGATGAGAACGTCTATAGCGAGCGTGTAATCCACGTTATTCCAAAAGCTCCAATCGAAGTTGAAGTTTATGGTACAAATAGCATATTCGTCGGCAAAGAATCACAGTTCAGCGCCTACGTTACAAATGCAGATGATCCAACAGTAATCTGGGATTCATCAGACACATCAGTTGCAACAGTCACAAACGATGGTCTTGTTACCGGCGTTTCGGATGGCCAGGCAACAATCCTCGTAACATCAGTTGAGGACGATACGAAGTCCGCATCCATCACATTCAAAGTCATCACTGGTCTAGTTCTCGAAGCTACAGAATTTGAGGTCATGGCAAAGGATGATGTTGCATGGAACGCAACCTCACACGTATCACCTGATGACACAATCGTCTGGACATCATCGGATGAGAATGTCGCAACAGTAAAAGAGGGTATGATCACCGGTATCTCTGAGGGTGAGGCAACAATCACCGCCACATCGACCGTTGAGCCATCATTATCCGTGTCTAATACAATAAAAGTCCTCCCAAGACCAGAGACAATCATCTCTATCGGAGAGCTTGAAACTATCGTTGTTGGCAACACAGCAACAATTGAATACACGATCGAAAACGCTAAGGATAAGTCGGTCAGCTGGACATCATCTGACGAGAACGTAATCCGCGTTGACTTAGATGGAACCTTAACGGGTGTCTCGGCCGGTAGCGCAGACATCACCGTCACATCTACTGAAGATGAGACCAAGTTTGCAACAACTACTGTCGCATGTATCGATAAGGTCCTCCTCACAGCGTTTGAAGATAGCCTTAGAGCTGGTGAGACCCTCGGATTGATGGGCTTCTCAAATATCAGCGAAGACGACACTCTCATCTGGACAACTTCAGATGTTAAGGTCGCAACCGTCAGCAAAGAAGGCGAGGTACTCGGATTAGAGGCAGGAGAAGTCATCATCACCGTTACTTCATCTATCGATCCAACAGCATCCGCTTCCAAGACATTAACAATTCTTCCTAAGCTCCCAGTTGTACTCACAATCACAACACCTGATTCAGAGCTTAAGGCAGGAAATACAATTAACATTGAGACCACAATCGAAAACGCAAATGACGCTTCGCTCACATGGACATCATCAGATGCTAATATCGCAATGGTCGAAAATGGCGTTGTTACAGGTCTATCTAGAGGTAGTGCGACAATCACGGCTACATCTGATGAAGATCCAAGTGCAACAGCATCGGTCAACATCACCGTCAAGGGCGGAGTCCAGATTGCAAATGGCATCCGTGCACTTAAGGTTGGACAGGCACTCATGCTTAAGTCCAGATCTGATGTTGGCGAGAATGACGTCATCGTTTGGTCAACAAGCGATGAAACAATTGCAACAGTCATGGATGGCGTTGTCTACGGACAGGCTCCAGGCGTTGCAACAATCACAGCTACATCAACAAACAACCCATTGATCAAGGCTTCAGTTGAAGTCACGGTCAACGAGAAGACAATGATGGTTAAGAAGACCGTCGTTAAGTCTGATAGAGTTCTCACTCTCGATGACATCAAGACCAATAAGAAGGGTCGTGTTGTCTCAACATTCAAGAGAGAGACGGTTGTTGAAGAATTAGTCGAAGAAGAAGTGGACGCAGTCGTTAGCGGCGCTGATTCTGAAGGCGAAAACAATTAAAGAAAGGCTCTAGCAATAGAGAATAGGTAAATGGCAGAGGTCATCGAAAAAGAAAAAGAGAAGAAGCCTCTTTGGAGGAGAATCACCGGTTGGATTATGACGGTTGTCGTCGTAGGAATGGTCGGTTTCTTCGCTGCATTCATGATCAACGGCCAGATCAACAAGGATAAGCATTTCGGAGTGAACATGTTCCTCGGAACTGCGACCCTTGTTGTACAAACCGACTCCATGGAACCTCTATATCCGGTAGGTTCCGCAATATTCGTGAAGAACGTTGAACCATCAACAATCCAGGTTGAGGATGATGTCACATTCTTCTACAAGACATGGGGACTCGTGGTAACTCACCGAGTTTCAAAAATCGAGTTGGCAATTGATCCCGCGGATAATGTTGAGAAATACTTCTTCACCGTTCACGGTATTAATAAAGATTCTCAGCAATGCGCTGACACAAACGGTGGAGAAAGAGATTGTACTGACCAAACCCAGTACTTCTCAGAGGATTACCTCATCGGAAAGGTCACTGGTAAATCTGTGGCGTTCGGTAAGGTATATGGATTCTTCACAACAATCTGGGGGCTCATATTCCTCCTTGCGATTCCAGCAGGTTACCTCATCACAACTAGCGTAATCGACATTGTGAAGGCCGCCAAGATGGAAGACGAAGAAGAATCTAAACCAGCTGAAGCGGTGGCTGGCATGGAAGGTTTAAGTCCTGAAGACATCGCTAGATTAAAAGAAGAAATGCTCAACGAGATCATTGAGCAGAAACAGAAAGAACTCTTGGAGAAAGAGAGAAAGGAAGACGAAACACATGAATAAGAAAGCAAAAGTATTAGTCATATTCACAGCGATCATCATAGCGCTTTTTGCAGCCGTTGCAGTCCTTGGTCCATTAGTGGTTTTCAACATTCCAGAGATTGGTTTAACAACGCTTAGTAACGCAGTTTACGTTTCTGTACTCGTTGTTTTAGCGTCTTTAGCTACAGTCTTAATCTTCATGATCTCTAGAGAAATCTCAAACGAAACAGGATCCTTAAACGAGAACTACTACAACCTCGGTAAGAGAATCTCATTCTACAACTTAGACACATTTACTAAGGCGGTTGCCAAAACATATAAGAAGAAGGCATCGCAGAGCTACGTTATTTCCTACTCGCCAATTAAGACAGACATCATCTATGAGTCTGTTCAGGCTGATCAGGTCAGACTTATGCACGGTTTAATCGCTGATGAATTCATCAAGTACTTCTCAACTTCTGAGATGATTAAGGCTAAGCCAGCATACTGCTTTGATAAAGACTCATTCTTCATCTATTTCACAGGTGATGATGGACTTCTCACAAAGATTACAAAAGATTTCGATTCAATGACATTCGAATTAGCTAAACAGAATGACATCCGTCTATTCGTCCAGCCTTACTTCGGAATATTCAAAGGATCTAAAGAAGTCTCAGTCTTCCAGGCGATTGAAAAAGCCTCAGCCGCCCGTAAGAGCGGTGAAGCAAAATACGCTTCAGTCATGTTCTATGACGAGAAGAAGGACACCGCAAACTCATTTGACAACGAACTTCAGGAAATCTTGAACGCTCTCAAGAACGATGAATTCGAGGTTTACTATCAGCCAAAATTCAACCTCTCATTTAAAACATTCGTCGGTTTAGAGGCACTTGTTAGATGGAATTCTCCAAAGCATGGTCTCGTTTCCCCATCTAAGTTCATCGATTTCGCTGAGAACTCAAACCTCATTCACGAGCTTGATATCTACATCTTAGATAAGGTTTGTAAGGACATTGCTGACTGGAAGAGAAGAGGAAAGAAGATCATTCCTGTTTCAGTCAACTTCTCAGTCTTTGAGCTTTTCCTCCCAACATTCATCAAAGATATTGAAGACACAATTGAAAAATACGGCGTTAACCCAATGCTCATCGAGGCAGAAGTTACCGAAACCGTTAGATTCAACATCGCTTCATCTCTTTACATCCAGTCTGTTCTTAGAAAGATCAGAGAAATGGGCATCAAGATTCTCCTTGATGACTTCGGATCTCACGCATCTTCTTTCAACACATTAAAAGAACTCCCAATCGATATCATCAAGATCGATAAGTCATTGATCGATGGTATCTCTGTCGACTACAAGTCTAAGGAAATCGTTAAGGCTATCATCTCAATGGCTAAGACAATGAACCTCGGAATCATTGCTGAAGGCGTCGACAAGGATGAGCAGGTCAAGATCCTCCAGGATTCTAAGTGTGACGCTATCCAGGGTTACTACTACAGCAAGCCAATCCCAAAGAAAGAGTTAGAGAAGTTCCTCTCTACTAACCCATTCGAATCAAAGGAGGTCCTCTAATATGATTCTCGTTATCGGATCAACATTTGATGATGTCATTTACTTTGACTCAAAATTAAGAAACAAGACCGAAGAAAAACCATTTGGTGCAGTAAAGGTCTTCTCAGGAGACGCATTCTCTCAGCGTGTAGTTGTCGCATATGGCGCAACAACAAGCTACATGATGGCCGCCGCTACCGCATATTTAGCGGATAAGTACTCAGTCATCTTAGTCATCAACGTCGGCAAGTGCTTCTCGTATTCAGAAAATCTTAAAGCGGGTGATGTTGTCATCTCCGAATCAATTCACATCTGTGACGTTGACCAAAGAGCAATTGACCCACGCCTTAAAATCGGTCAGATCCCAGGTATGCCAGAATACTTCAATATCTCTAGCTATCTCTCAAACTTAACTGTAACAACCGCAGAGAAGTTGTCCTTAATAAATGTTAAGGCAGCAACGTATTTCTCAAGTGACGTCATCTATAGAAGCCCAGATGAAATCAAACATCTCACTTCTGGAGATTATGTCCTCGGTTCATCTAAGAACGTCGTCTTCGATTCAGAGTCTGGAGCGGTCGCAGTCGCATCTAGCTTAATCGACGTTCCATCATTATGCGTCAAAGTCGTATCTTCTCCATTCAAGGATAAGGTCACAACAGCGGACTTAGTCGACGTCATGCATGCATATGCACGTATTGGCAGACTCCTTGTTGCCCTCATTGGTGAAATCTCAAGAAACGACACAATGGCAGCCTGATGTCTAAAGAAGAAAAGCAAATAACTCATGAGAAGGTGTTCGATGGACACCTTCTTCATGTATATAAGGACAAAGTGCTCTGTCCAAACGGGAATGAATCGACTCGTGAATACATAATGCACCAAGGCGCTTCTTGTGTTCTTGCCTTCCTGCCAGACGGAAGAATAATCATGGAGAAGCAGTTTAGATATCCATTCCATAAGGAAGTATATGAACTTCCTGCTGGTAAGCTTGATCCAAACGAATCCAATGAAAGATGCGCTATCCGCGAGCTTGAAGAAGAGACCGGATGGCACGCTAACAAGATGGAATACTATGGAGCGGTTTATCCATCAATCGCCTACACTGATGAGGTCATCCATTTATATGTTGCTAAAGATTTAGTTAAATCTGAACAGCACCTAGATAAAGATGAGACGCTAGAAGTTCTCTATATGACTCTCGATGATGTTGTGAACATGATCGCTAAAGATGAGATCAGAGATTCTAAAACCATCGCACTTATCTCTAGATACGTTCTAAAAAATAGATAAAAGGGTCCATTTAAGACCCTTTTTACTTTTTCATTCAAATTTATATAAAGAACGAGCAGGGCTGTCTTAAAACAACCGTTTATTTTATTGAGGCGTGTTCGTCGTAGACCTCGAGCGTATAGCCTAATAACTGGACTATTCTTAGCTCGTCTCTAGCATCGAAATATGCGTTATGAGTTTCCTCGTAGCAGTAGTCACCGCTTAACAGTCTTAGCATCGGCTCAACGCCGTATCCTTTTTTGAGTCTACCGGATTTGCAGCATTCAGCGCATGAAGGTATTTTCTTGTTGAATTGTTTATAACCCGCAAGAAGCATTATGTCTCTCCATTCGAACTCTGCCAATTCAGGCATGTGTTTTTTATCGAACGTTGCGTTGTAGGCAAGAATTCTAGAAACACAGTTTTCTTTTAAGAAATCATTTATGTCTTTCATCACTTCTGATCTCTTGCCTTTCATTGTGTCCGGCAAACCTCTTAAGAACAATGATCCCTCATACATTGAAGGCTCTCTATATGTTGGTTCAATAAGATAGTATTTACCTTTTATGGCTTTATGAGTCTTATCATCCGCGATGATTATCCCTATGGACATGAGCTTATCGCTCCAAGTTGTTTCCGTATCTATTACTGCAAAATTACCCATGCGTATATTTTAAATAAGAAAAGAGAGAAAAAAAGAGACGGATTGACCGTCTCTAGTTTTTCTTAGCTTTAATTATTTGCTGAGGTTGTAGAATGCTGCGATTCCTGGGTACTCTGCATCGTCGCCGAGTTCTTCCTCGATTCTGAGGAGCTGGTTGTACTTAGCGATTCTGTCTGTACGTGACATAGAACCTGTCTTGATCTGGCCTGCATTTAATGCAACTGCTAAGTCAGCGATTGTGACGTCTTCAGTTTCACCTGATCTGTGTGAGACAACGCATGTGTATCCTGCTCTCATAGCCTTCTGGCATGTATCGAGAGTTTCTGTTAAGGAACCGATCTGGTTGACCTTGATGAGGACTGAGTTAGCGCAGTTCTCTTTGATGCCTTTAGCGACATAGTCCTTGTTTGTAACGAAGAGGTCGTCACCAACGAGCTGGACCTTCTTGCCGAGTCTAGCTGTGAGCTTTGCCCAGCCTTCCCAGTCATTTTCTGCAAGTCCGTCTTCGATTGTGATTAATGGATACTTCTCAACGAATGAAGCGAGCATTTCGATCATCTCATCTGATGTCTTTTCGCCTTCGCCTGAACGTGCGAGAACGTATTTGCCCTTTTCTGCATCATAGAATTCTGATGAAGCAACGTCCATACCGAGCATGATGCCTTCTGGTCCTGCTTTATATCCTGCAGCTTCGATAGCCTGGACTAAGATTTCGAGTGGGTGCTCGTTGTTTCTCATCTTGTTTGGAGCGAAACCACCTTCGTCGCCGACTGCTGTTGAGTCGCCCATCTTCTTGAGGATCTTCTTGAGAGCTTCGAATGTTTCAGCGCCCATTCTGATAGCTTCTGAGAATGTCTTTGCACCGACTGGCATGATCATGTATTCCTGGAAGTCACATGATGAGTCTGCGTGCTTACCACCGTTGATGACGTTCATCATTGGGACTGGTAACTGCTTTGCGTTAGGGCCGCCGAGGTAGCGGTATAATGGCTGTCCAAGGAAGTCTGCTGCTGCTTTAGCTGCTGCAAGTGAGACTGCGAGGATTGCGTTTGCGCCTAATTTAGCCTTTGTGTATGTTCCATCGAGCTGGAGCATGATCTTGTCGATCATAACCTGCTCTAAGACGTTAACACCTTCGAGAGCTGGAGCAATGATTTCGTTAACGTTCTTAACGGCTGTTAATGTTCCTTTGCCGTTGTAAACGCTCTTATCTCCGTCACGGAGTTCGAGAGCTTCTCTTTCGCCTGTAGAAGCGCCGCTTGGGACAGCTGCTCTACCGAAAGCACCTGATTCGGTTGTGATTTCAACTTCGACAGTTGGGTTTCCACGGGAGTCGATAACCTGACGTGCGTGGACATCTGTAATGAATGGCATGTTTACTTATTTCTCCTTGTTATTTCTGAAAAACAAACATGCTTACAATCGTAAGCACTAGGATTATAAGACAAAACAGTCTCAATAACAAAGAGATTGATAGATATATCGCTTACATTTTACTGAATTGTCGGTTTTAGTTTGTTCAATATATAATATGAACAGATTATGTTGAAAGATTGGAACGTATTATTTAACGCAACTAAAGATAAGGAATATAGCAAGACCTTACATGCTTTCCTTGATGAGGAATATCAGACGAAAACTGTCTACCCTCCTAGAGATATGGTATTTCAGGCCTTCAAACTAACATCTCCAAAAGACCTTAAGGTTGTAATTATTGGACAAGATCCATATCACAACCCTGGCCAGGCTATGGGATTATCATTTTCTGTTCCTAGAGGCTTCAATCCTCCTCCATCCCTAATCAACATCTATAAAGAGATACAAGATGATGAACACATCGTCATGAATTTTGATAATGGGGATTTGACTCCTTGGGCAGAGCAGGGTGTGCTTTTGCTTAATGCATACCTTACTGTTGTTGAAAATACCCCGCTTAGCCATAAGAGAAAAGAATATGACAACTTCCTTAAAGACACTTTGGCATATATCGAGACTCTAGACCAGCCAGTTGTCTATATGTTGTGGGGCGGTTTCGCAAAGAAGTACGCCCAATATGTTAAGAATCCAAAACATCTCGTACTTATGTCTGCTCACCCATCGCCTTTATCCGCTAATCAAGGGGGATGGTTCAAGAAGCATTTATTCACACAGTGCGACCAGTATCTCGCCGACAATGGAGTTAAAGCGATTGACTGGCAAATAAAGTAGATTACAATTATTGCAACCGGAGCTGACCGTTACTGTTGGCTGAGAGGGGTCTTGAGGAGACCCGACGGCACCTGATCCAGGTAATGCTGGCGGAGGTAGTGGGACAATTTTGTTTGTCGTAGTGCCTCCCTGTTCAAGGAGGTATTTTTTATGGAAGAAACAAATCAGGAAAAAGGAACCAAGCTAGGTGGTTTCTTAAACAAATGGGGATTCCTCGGCGCAATTGTGTTCGCTATTGCTGGAGTCTTATTTACACTAGCACCAATTTTCACAGTAGAACTCAAGTGGTATGTTGGTGAAGAAAAGATGAAAGACTGGATTCCAGTCAATCTCATCGATGCTTTTAAAGGCGATTATGCAAACAAGGTATGGAGTTGGGCCGTTATCACTCTTCTTGTTTTAGTTGTTCTTGGAATTGCTCTTGCTCTTGTCGGAAAATTCCTTAAAGGAAAAGTTTCCGATGGACTTAAAGTCGGTGGAACATTTGCGTTCATCCTTGCGCTTTGCATGCTCTTCATCACTAAAGAAGCATTCAACTCAACAATGCAGTGGGAAATCGAAAACTACAACGGCATCGAAGCTAACTGGGGCTTTGCTGCTTCACTTGCTTCACTTGCGTTTGCTACTGTTGCATCAATCTCAACAACTGATAGCGCTAAGAACACAACAACTCAGTCAATCGCTGAAGACGGTATGTTAATTGCTCTTGCTTTCGTCCTCAATTTCATCAAGTTGTTCGCAATGCCTACAGGAGGATCTGTCAATTTCCAGATGCTTCCTTTGTTCATCATTGCACTTAGACGTGGACCAGCTAGAGGCCTCATCGCAGGCGGTCTTGTCTATGGATTGCTCACATGTATCACTGATGGATATGGATTATATACATTCCCATTCGACTACTTCATCGGATTCGGATCGGTTGCCGTAATTGGATTCTTCAGAACTCTTATTTTAAATGAGAAGAATGGATACAACGTCAAGGGCGAAGTCTTCATCGCTGTTGCTTGTATTCTAGCTACACTTGTTAGATTCGTAGGCGGTTGCACATCATCAATGGTCTTATATGGATATGATTTCAATGCAGCAGCTTTATATAATGTTGGATACGTTGGTATTTCTGGAGCAATTTCAATGGTTGCATTGATGGCGCTCTATGGCCCATTACTCAAGGTTAACAAATTATTTCCAACCAAATAGGATTTAAAAAATTAAGACGCCCTCACGTGTTGTGGGGGCGTTTTCGTTTAATTTGTACGAGGCTATTTCTTCCTGAAGGACTTGAAGAATGCAATTGAATCTTTGTAATCGAGGATGAACGATAGAATTGCAAACACAATTAATCCAAATATTGATAACGTTAGCCAACTTGGCACCCCAGGTATGACGAATGGCAACCCGCTTCTCATATACATGAAGTCACCTTCTAATCCGAACCATCTATCAACAACTTCGCAATTGAAGAGGTGGACAAAACAACCTCCAACTAACCATAAGTAGTAACGCATTGAAGGCCTAAATGTTCCTGACGCGTATTCGAATAGAGGTATCATCAATAAACCGGTGTGTTGAAGGACGGATTTTAGGATTGGGAAACTCATGACGTCCTTATTAAAAATATCTCCAGGCATTGCAAATGTGAGTATCGCCCCAACGAAGCCGAATAAATAGAAAATCTTTTTTCCGGTTTTCCAGTTTGTTAAAGCGATTATTGGTAGAATTACTCCACCTAGATTGCAAGGATACATTGGCCAAAGCCACGGAATTGTCGTGTGTTTAAATACGACATATATGATTCTCCAACCAACCTCAAACACAAGGTGGAATATCGCTATGCCGCATAGAGTCCATTTTTTAGTCTTGTCATCTATTTTCTTGCTTGATGCAATGAACCATATCGCAACAAGAACGAGGATCACTATGATGAGGGATATCCAATAAATCAGAGGATATTCAGTAGAGACTGGATCACCTAAATCTCCTGTAAGCCATTTAATAAACATGTCCGTAGTATATCACTCATATTGGAAAATGTATTAGAAATGGTAACCAACAGCAGGAAAGGTGTGTTTTACATTAAAAAATGTGAACAGTTTGTAGCCGACAATATATAATTGCGGCATGAAATTATTTAAAGATATCAGCATTTTACTGATCAACCTATTCGTATTCGTCTCATCTGTTGCGATAACAATCACATTCTTCATCGGCGGTGGAGAAGGAAACATGCAAGCTATGGGGGCGGAGTGCTTCAGGTATTTCACAATAGATTCAAACCTTTTATGTGGAATGGGTTGTCTTGCTTACGATGTTTTTTACGCGATCAAAATGGTTAAAGGAACCGAGATTCCAAAGTGGGTGGATCTAATTAAGCTATCTGTCACATCGGCAATTCTTCTAACTCTCTTGACTTGTGTTGCATTCCTTGGTCCAACAATGGGATACGCGATGATTTTTACGGGCAGAAATTTCTTGCTGCATGCCCTAAATCCAATTGCTGCTCTCATCACTTTCGCATTGCTAGAAACTAGAGTTCTACCAAAGAAATTCTCAATTATCGGAATTGTTCCGACTTTCGTATACTCACTTGCCTACGTTCCGTGTGTGGTTTTCGCTCATGTTTGGCCTGACTTTTATGGATTCACTTTTGGAGGACACAATTGGATCGTCCCCATTGTTCTAATTATCATGTATGGTGTTTCTTGGGCCATCGGACTAGGTTCGCTAGTTCTTAATAACCTTGTAACAACAAAAGTCCACCTTAAGTAGAAAGAATACGAACTTTGTTTGTATTAACTTTTTTTCGTGCTATAGTGCATTGAACCTTTTAAGGAGGTAGAACATGATCGATGAAGAAAAGAAAGTCGACGAAGTAGTCGAAGAAGATGACGATGGCTTTACAGACGTTAAGCCAGTAATCGAAGAAAAAACTGAAGAAGCTGCAGCTGAAGCTGTAGAAGAAACAAAACCAGAAGAGCCGGAAGTTGCCATGAACCTTGTTGAGGAAGAACCTGCTCCAAGTGCAGATGAGGCCTTCAAGGTCGAGATGACTAAAGATGCTAGAGGCAATGTTGTTTCATATACATATCCTGACGAGAATCTCAAAGCCATTGAGGATTCGCGTTATGCATTCTTTAAAGGCTATAAGGGAACTAACACAATCAAATGGGCGGTCACAATGGTGCTTCTTGCTATCATTGTTGCATGCTGGTTAATCCCAACATTCTTTGATAAAGAATCATTCATCGGAAAGAACCAGATGTATATCACAATTGCTGGTCTAGTCCTCTCATTAGTGGGCTTATGGCTCATGTCACATTTCATAAAGAAGAAGACGGACGCCAACATGAAGGCATACTTCAAGACATATTACGAAAAGTCTGACGCTTATGTTTATGGCGATGCAATCGAAAATAAAACAGGAGATGTTGATACAAAACTTGATCAGCAGGTAATGATCGATGCAAATCTTTATGAGAACATCTACAAAGTCGGAAGCCGCAACTGCATTAACTTTGATTGCAACCACCAGCATGTTGTCTTTGCCGACTCTGCTGCACAGGTTAGAGGTGCTAAAGCTCTCCAGACTGTTTTTGTCGGAAAATTCTTAATGGTTGATAACGATTGGAATGGCGAAGATTTAATCATCTACCTCAAAGGAAATAAGAGGGCATTACCACCTACAACCCTTCACTACTATGAGCTCTTGGAAGATAGCAAATACATGGTAGCCTA
>JAKSVF010000030.1 GCA_024408235.1 Bacilli bacterium | reverse complement strand
CACCTGCGTCAACTGATGAAGATTCAGAAATCTTATCCTGGGTGAAGTTGCCAGCCTGACCGCTGGATAACTTAACTAAGACGTGACGGATGTGGTATGGAAGCTGTTCAAGTAACCAACCATCATTTCCGATTCCCCAATCGTCTGATTTAGGGAATGTTGCCTTTTCTGCGTTAGTTGCAGGGTCTGTGTACTTTCCATCCTTCATAGCCTCAACGCCGTTGACGCTGGTGCTCTGAGTTCCGAATGTCTGATACATATCGGACTGGAATTTTTCCTTTTCTAAATCGTAGAGGTGATGCTGATACAACTCATCTACGTTGTCGACACCTGAGTTGTTAAGAATCTTCTCAAGTTCTTCTTCAAATGTGGTGCCGTTGTTGTTTGCGTTTGTTGTTGCTTTCTGTTTGTCAGACAAGACTTTCTGCTTAGCCTCTGTTTCAAGGTCTGCCTTAGTTGATGTCTTGACTTCATCATAATATTTACGAACCAGAACTTCGTAAACTTTGTCGAACTCAGTGCTTAATGATCCTGATGACTGGCGATAGGTTCCAAATAACTCTTCTGCAGTGTAACCGACACGAGCGCCTGTGGCGTCTGTATAGGTTAAGATGATGCCGTTATTTGTTTTGGTTGGCCAATCACAGCTAGCTAAACCTGCGGTTGCAGCTAGTAAAGCGACTAGTCCGAGAGCACATTTTTTCTTTTTCATAGTGTGTGGACTCGTTCCTCCTTGCACGAAAACGTTGCGGTGTAATCATATTCTCTTAAGAGAATTAGTGCAAGCAGGAAAATTACACCTTTTAAGAAACAGTAGAAAATATCGCATTTTTAATGTCTTTTATCATATCGTTTGAACACTTTTATTCATTAATTTACAATATCTCCCGATTTGGAGGAGGGCATATGTCTACATTAGTAATTAAGAATTTACATGCATCCGTTAAAGGAAAAGAGATCCTCAAGGGAGTAAACCTCGAATTAAAGGAAGGCGAAACCTTAGCGTTATTGGGCCCTAATGGCCATGGTAAGTCCACATTGCTCGCAGCAATTATGGGAAACCCAGCATTTGATGTCACAGAGGGTGAAATCTATATCGATGGAGTTGATGTTTTAGCACTGACACCGGATTTAAGAAGTAAAGCGGGCTTGTTCCTCGCTATGCAGTATCCAGCAGAGATTCCTGGATTGAACTCAGCGGATTTCTTAAAAGCATCAATGAATGCTCATAGAGAGAAACCTCTCACATTATTCCAGTTCTACAAAGCCCTCCAAGACGCATATGGCGCATTGGGCATTCCTTTCGAAATGTCCAAGAGAAACCTAAATGAAGGATTCTCCGGCGGAGAGAAGAAGAGAAACGAAATTCTTCAGATGAAGTTACTCGCTCCAAAATTTGCTATGTTAGATGAAATCGACTCAGGACTTGATGTCGACGCTATGGTAACAGTCGCGGACGAAATCAAGAGAGAACAAGAGAGGGGAGCAGGATTCCTCGTCATTTCCCACTATGCCCGTTTATATAACATGATTTCCCCAACTAGAGCTGCCGTCCTCGTTAATGGTAGAATCGCAGTTGAAGGCGGACCTGAATTGGTTGAAAGAATTGACAAAGAAGGATATGAGTGGATCAAGCGTGAACTCGGCATCTCTGTTGAGAAAGAAGTTGATGGTTCAATGAATTCCGTTTCAATTGGTGCTTGCGGCACAAAGGTTAAGATCAATGATAAGAAATAAGGTAAAAGAAAACGAGAAAACCGTACTCTATGTGGACGAAATTCCTAATGGTGCTCATTTTCATGTTGCCTCGGGTGAATCATTAAAGATTAACCTAGCTTGCTTTGCTAACTCACTAGATGGAAGAGTTGATGTCGATGTTGATGAAGATGGCACATTTGAAGGTGCATTAGCCGATTTTTCCGATAGAAGCGGCAAATTCGTGTTAAACGTAAACCTTAATGGCAAAGGGGCAAAATGCAATTGGCACTTAGCATCTTTGACTGGAGGAGAATCAAAAAAAGTGTTTGAGACTTCTGTATTCCATGAGGTTGCTGAGACTGAAGCACTCATGTCTAACTATGGAATTGCTAGAGATTCTGGAAAACTAACATTCTCTGGAACAAGCCACATTAAGAATGGCGCAAAGAAAGCAAATACAAGACAGGAAGCTAAGATTATTGTGTTTGATGACACAAGTGATGGAAAGGCTCTTCCTATATTAAAGATTGACGAAAATGATGTATCGGCTTCTCATGCTGCAATTGTTGGTAGATTAAATGAGCAACACCTCTTCTATTTGGAGTCACGCGGCATTTCAGAAGAAGATGCAAAACGCATCATCTCGCTTGGATATTTGAAACCAATTGAAGATTATTTTGATGATGAGGACACTTTGAAACTCATAGATAAAGCAATCGAGGGAGGTATCTAAATGTTTGATCCAAGAGCGCTTAGAAAAGATTTCCCAATGTATCGTAATTCGATTGAAATGCAAGGCAAGCCTTTGGTATGGTTAGACAACGCATCAACAACATTCAAGCCTGATTGTGTTCTGAAAGCTGTTGAGAGCTACTATACCCATGAGACGAGCAACTCACATCGTGGCGATTACGATCTTTGCTATAACATGGATGTAAAAATCCAAGAGACCAGAGAAACGATTCAGAGATTCATTAATGCCAAGAATTCTGCCGAGATTGTTTTCACTTCAGGTACTACAGGTAGCCTTAATCTCGTCGCATATGGGTATGCGGCTAAATATTTAACAAAGGATGACGAAATTCTTTTAACGGAAGCCGAACACGCTTCGAATGTTTTGCCTTGGTTCAAAGTTGCCGAGACAATCGGATGCAAGGTCTCATACATTCCATTGACTGAGGATGGAAGATTAACTGCTGAAAACCTTCTAAAGGTTATTTCCAAAAAAACAAAGGTTGTTGCAGTGGCTCATGTCACAAATGTCCTCGGATATATCGCTCCTATCAAAGAACTTGCAAAAATCGCTCATGAATATGGAGCGATCTTGGTATGCGATGGAGCTCAATCCGTTCCGCATATTCCAACGAACGTTCAGGATCTTGATGTTGACTTTCTTGCATTCTCTGGGCACAAACTCTGCGGTCCAACAGGAATCGGCGTCCTCTATGGAAAATTTGATTTATTAAAACTAACAGATCCATTCATGACTGGTGGAGGAATGAACGCTAAGTTTGATATGTGTGGAGATGTTGGTTATCTTAACCCACCTCTTAGATTTGAGGCCGGAACACAAAATATCGAAGGTATTTTAGGTTTAAAAGCCGCGATTGATTATATATCTTCAATCGGAATGGAAAACATCAATCATTACGAAGAAGAACTTAAGAAATATGCAGTAGAACAGCTACTTAAGACTGGTAACTGCACAATTTATAACGCCAAATCTGAAGCAGCCATCGTGACTTTTAACATCAACGATGTGTTTGCTCAGGATGCAGCTACATTCCTTAATTCAAGAGGAATTGCATGTCGTTCAGGACAGCATTGTGCAAAGATTCTAAATGATTATCTCGGAGTCGTTGCAACCGTTAGAGCGAGTTTCTATTTCTATACGACTAAAGAAGATGTTGATGCGTTAGTAGACGCTGTAAAACACGGAAAGGAGTTCTTAGATGCCTACTTCATTTGAACTAACTCCAATGATGATGCGCGAAATCATCATGGATCACTATTCCAACCCAAACCACAAACACGTTCCTGAGACTGATGGGTATGTTTCGATCCACACGGACAGCACCAACTGTATCGATAATTTTGATGTCTACATCAAATGCGAAAACGGAAAAGTTGTTGATGCGTTGTGGGAAGGTGTTGCTTGCACTATTTCAACAGCGTCAACAGACATCCTTTGTGACAGAGTAATCGGAGAACCTTATGAATCTGCTTTGTACACGATTGAACAGTACAAGAAAATGATTCAGCTAGAAGAATACGATGATTCGGTTCTTGATGAGGCTATTGTCTTCATCAATACAGGAAAACAGGCTGCTCGTATCCATTGCGCTACAATGGGTTGGGACGCTATGAAAGAACTCATCCAGAAAGAAGGTAAATAACATGGCAGAAACCGACTTCCTTGATGAACAATATAAATATGACTTCAAGACTGATGCTAAGGCCGTTTTCACAACCGGTAAAGGCATCAATGAAGATGTAGTTAGAGCTATCTCTCAGGCTAAAGGTGAACCTGAATGGATGCTTGAATATAGGCTTAAAGCCTATCAGGCATTTGCCAAGATGCCAAATCCACCTTATGGTCCAGATCTCTCATTCTTGGACTATCAGTCTTTCACATACTTCACACGTTATGACATCTCAGAAAGGCAGGACTGGGAACAAGTTCCAACAGCTGTCAAAGAGACTTTTGACAAGCTTGGCATCCCTGAAGCAGAACAAAAGTATTTAGCAGGCGTTACAACTCAGTACGAATCTGAGGTCGTTTACCATAATATGCTTGAAGAAGTTGAACAAAAGGGAGTTATCTTCCTCTCAACTGACATGGGTCTAAAATTATTCCCTGAAATCTTTAAAGAATATTTTGGAAAAGTAGTTCCTTATTACGATAACAAATTCGCTGCATTAAATGGCGCCGTTTGGAGCGGTGGCTCTTTCATCTATGTTCCAAAAGGCGTTCACCTTGAAAAACCATTGCAGTCTTATTTCCGTATCAACAACGAGAAATCGGGTCAGTTTGAACGTACGCTTATCATCGTTGATGAAGGCGCTGATATCAACTACGTCGAAGGATGTACGGCTCCTATTTACTCAAAGGAATCTTTACATGCTGCGGTTGTTGAAATCATTGTTCTTAAAGACGCTAGATGCCGTTATACAACGGTCCAGAACTGGTCCACTAACATAGTGAACATGGTCACTCAGAGAGCACTTGTTGAAGAAAACGGTCTTATGGAATGGGTCGATGGAAACATTGGATCCTACAGAAATATGAAGTACCCAGCTTGCATTTTACATGGTGATAGAGCAAAAGGCTCAGTCATCTCAATTGCTGTTGGCGGAAAGAATCAGTTCCAGGATAACGGAGCTAGAATGATTCACCAGGGTAAAGATACATCCTCAACCATTATCTCCAAATCGATTTGCAAGAATGGCGGAGTAGTTAATTATCGTGGTACGGTCCGTATGGAACCTACCGCAGATAATGCCCATTCACATGTTGAATGCGATACTTTGATCTTGGATGACATTTCCAAATCAGACACAATCCCGACAAGCGAAATCAAAAACGGAAACTCATTCATTGAGCATGAGGCAACCGTTTCTAAAATCAGTGAAGAACAGCTCTTCTATTTGATGTCCAGAGGCATTTCAGAGGAAGATGCTACTCAGATGATTATCATGGGTTTCATCGAGCCATTCTCTCGCGAACTTCCAATGGAATACGCAGTCGAGCTTAATCAGCTCATCAAACTTGATATGTCGGGTTCAGTAGGTTAAACAATGGACTTTGATGTAATTGTTGTAGGTGGTGGACATGCAGGCGTAGAGGCTTGCCACGCAGCCGCGAAGCTCGGCATGCGTACTCTTTTGTGCACCCTCAACAAGAAGATGATTGCCAATACTCCTTGTAACCCGCACATCGGCGGATCGGCAAAGGGAATAGTCGTTAGAGAAATTGATGCCCTCGGCGGTTTGATGGGTGTTGCAGCGGACTATAATCCTCTTCAGATTAAGATGCTTAACACCAGCAAAGGCCCTGGAGTTCAGTGCCTAAGAGCCCAAGTTGATAAGGCTGGATATCCAGCGCATATGCAAGAACTCCTCGATAATGTTGAAAACTTGACTATCAAAGAGTGCGAAGTCAAATCTCTTCTGTATACCGAAGACACAGTTTATGGTGTCGTCATTGAAACCGGCGAGAAGATTACGGCGAAAGCAGTAATCATTACAACCGGAACATATATGGATTCAAATATAATTTCAGGTCTCTCTTCTTACAAAGGTGGACCTGACGGAGAAAAACCGTCGATCGGCCTTTCTGCTTGTCTTAAGGAAATGGGAATCGATATTTTCAGATTGAAGACTGGAACACCACAAAGAATTAAGAAAAGCACAATCGATTTCTCAAATGCTGAAATTGAGTATGGCATGGCCGGTGAGTTGAATTTTTCGTTCAGCGACCACATGAACAGGACGATAGAAGAACAGTTGCCTTGCTGGCTAATTTATACTTCTCCAGAAACCCTTAAGATCATTAGAGAAAACCTTGATAAATCGGCGGTGTTCAACGGCATCATCACCGGTGCTGGGCCAAGATACTGCCCATCCATTGAATCAAAGGTAGTGAGATTTGCAGACAAAGAGAGACACCAATTATTCCTTGAACCTGAATATGAAGATGGTGAATCTATTTATATCCAGGGGTTCTCAACTGGCATGCCTCATGATATACAGGATCAGCTTGTTCATTCTCTCCCGGGGCTTGAGCATGCAGAGATTCTTAAATATGCGTATCAGATTGAATATGACGCAATTAGACCGTTACAGTTCGATGCCACATTGAATATCAGAAAGTACAAAGGTCTTTATGGCGCTGGACAAATTCTCGGTACATCTGGGTATGAAGAGGCTGGTGGTTTAGGCATAATGGCCGGCATCAATGCGTCTTTATGGATTAAGGGTGAAGAGCCGCTTATCTTAAGACGTGACGAAGCATACATCGGTGTTATGATTGATGACCTTGTTACAAAAGGTACGGAAGAACCTTATAGATTAATGTCCTCTAGAGCCGAATACCGTCTGCTTTTAAGACACGATAATGCAGACGTGAGATTAACTGAACACGCTCACAAAGTCGGAATGATTTCAGAAGGCCGATATAGTGAATATCTGAAGAAACATGAAGAAATCGAAAAGGTTATTTCGGTTATGAGAGATAACATAGTATCCGATAAGGTTGGCATCGCTAAATACCTCCAGGAAAACAATTATGATGACGTAAACGTTGGCCATAGGGGATTGGAGTTATTGAAGAGACCTCATTTGACTTACAAGGGCATTTATCCTTTTATGCCTGAACTTCAGGAATATCATCTCAATGATGACTCTATTTTGGCACTCGAAACCAAAATCAAATATGAAGGATATATTAAGAGAGAAGCGGAAAATGCTAGATCGATGCAGAAACTTGAGAAGATTGCCATCCCGGATGATATGGATTATTCCAACATCAATGGCATGGCATTAGAGGCAAGAGAAAAACTAGCGGCCGTAAAACCTAGGACAATAGGCCAGGCAAGCCGTATCTCCGGCATCGACCCTTCCGATATCACCATACTTGCATTAACATTAAGAAAGATGGGTCATATATGAACTACGAAGAACTAAAGACATTAACATCACAATTTCTCCCTTTATCCGATTCGCAGATCGAGGCTTTTAAGAAATATGCAGTTTTGCTTCGTGAATGGAACGCTAAATTCAATTTGACCGCAATAACAGAAGAGAGCGAAGTTGTTGAAAAGCATTTTTACGATTGCCTTCTTCCTTTCAAATCTATTAAGTTTGAGAACATCAACGCAATTGATTTGGGCAGTGGAGCAGGATTCCCTGGCTTAGTCTTTGCAATCGCTATGCCAACATGGAATATCACCCTCGTTGATTCAACAAACAAAAAATGCACATTCCTTAAAGAGGCTGCAAAAGAGCTTGGCTTGACTAACGTTACAGTTATCAACGCAAGAGCCGAAGAACTTGGAATGAGGGGACAATTTGACTTAGTCAGCGCACGTGCAGTTGCCCCTTTATATCTATTGTTAGAACTTGCGATGCCTTTACTTAAGGTAAACGGAACTTTCTTATCCATGAAAGGCTCGAAGGCGGAAGAAGAAATCAAAGAGGCCAAAGATGCATTTAGAAAACTCGATTGCAAAGTGGTTTCAATGAATACGGAATCTCTCCCAAATGATGTCGGAACGCGTTCTAACATCGTTATCAAAAAGATAAAAGAAACAAACAAAAAATACCCTAGAACTTGGGGGGAGATGCAAAAGCATCATCTTTAATCTAAAATAATCACATGGCTAGAACTAAACTTCCTTCAAATTGCAGTGAGATTTTTAAGCGCTACACAAAGATTGGCGTTATCAGCGATATTGAAAAAGAGTTTTCGAAGCGCCCTTCAACTAGAGTGTCTTTATCGTTAATCGATGATAATAGGTTCATCAAGAGGGCCGATATATCTCCGGTTGTGGTAGAGAATTTTACTGAAGCAGTATCGAATAAAGGTGTCTTCGTCCCATTGTTACTGAGAAAAAACGGCTCTAGATATGAACTTGTTTGCGGTAGAAAACGCCTATATGCCGCTAAGCGACTTAAATACTGGGATGTCCCTGCTTGGGTGATCGATGTCGATGACGAGGAAGCATTATTAATGATCCTTGCCGATATTCGTGATCAGAAAGATTCCAATATTGTCGAATTTGCTTATGTCTTCCAAACTCTTTTTGAGGACTACTCATATCCGCAGGCTGACATAGCGACTATATCTCACCAATCAAGATCTCAAGTTACCAACACCATGAGGTTGTTGAAACTCCCGTTATCTATCATTCAGATGGTATCGAGAGGGGATTTGTCATATGGCCACGCAAGAACGATTGAACCTCTTGATGAGAAGAGCCAATTCTTGGCTGTGTCGCTCATCAAAGACGAACAATTATCTGTCCGTGACACTGAAGTTCTAGTTAAGAGATTGCAGGAGAACCCATCCGCTTTAGAAAAGCCAGTTGATGATATCCTTAAAGAAAAATTCGACGCAACATATGTTCACGTTCACAAGAACAACGTTCTGTTCTCTTTTGATAACGAAGAAGAGAGAAACGCATTTATTGAGAGGCTTAAGAAGATATGAACAATTTCAAAGACTTAGAATTATTTTCAATTCAAGTAACTCAGCCTGGAAAGAACACAGACAAGGATTCAAATATGGTTTTCTCTGTCTGGAAGAGCGGTTATTACACAATTAGAACAACATCGTTTGCAACCGTTGATGAAAGACCGTCTGGTTACGCATATAAACTCACAAAAGATGCTTATGATAAATTCGAGAAGCTAACGAATGAATACATACACGTCTTTGAAGAAGCGCCACTAGAGACGCATATCGACGGCGTCAAGAGCATGGATTACACCTTATCGCTCAACGGCAAATGCTATACGGGTAATTTTGCTTTCTTCCCTTCGGAATGGTTTGAAAGCGAGAATTTTAATGCAAAAGAAAAGAAGAAGATGAAGTGGAGCAACCACGTAATCGAGTTCTACAAGAAGATTCAGACCCTCGGAAAGGAACTAGAGGCCGAAAACAAGATCGCTTACGTTTCAACCCCTGTTAAGGAAATCCATTATTTAAAACCATCAACTCGTTCATATATCGCTTCATTTAGAAAAGGAATCGGCTTTACTGCTCAAGAGGCAAAAACAAAAGATGCAATTATTAAGCGTGCGATGAGAGAAGCGCTCGGCGATGATAAGATCCCTTCTGGCAAAGTATTCTCTGATTTAGTTGGAGTCATGAAAGAGGCGACAGTGGACATGATTCGCAACTCCGCGACTGATAAAGATTTCGATGTTGCGCATGGTAGACTTTGTAAGTCTATCCTGGACGTATTAGGCGGATCATATGATTACGTTGAGGCATCTAGAATTGTTGATTACTTTTTCGTGTTCTCGCTCCTTTGTTTAGAGGAAGTTCACACGGATGAGCAGGCGATGATGCTCCATTACCCAGTAACTCATGAACTTCTTATGAACAAATACGAAAATGCGTCAAAAATCGAGTACACCTTCTTCCAAAAGGATATGAGGATACCTGCCCCTAATGCAGTCATCGTCCCTGCATTGTCATTTCTAAGCGCCATGAGATTCGATAGACTTAGTGACATGATTGAAGAAAAAAGAGAGGCTGCTCAAGCATAATCTTGCCAAACTGCAAACAAAGTGTAGAATATCAATTGCTTCAGGGTGACGATTGTTTCGTCGACTGGCGGTATAGCCCGCGAGCTCCACAAGAGCATGAGTCTGGTGTAATTCCAGCGCCAACGGAAAGTCCGGATATAAAGAAGCGGATACCACTTAATGATATCTAAACCCCTGTAGCATGTATTGTTCGGGGGTTTTTATTATGAACAACATTACCAGCATTATCATGCTTATCGCCGTTGCAGTCCTCTGTGTTTTTGCAGTTAGACTCTATGGCAAATTCTTCCCTTCTGGAAAGAAGAACTGGACAAAACTCATCGCAAGAACGGCAATCTTTGGAGCCATCTCAACGATCCTTTACGTTGTGCCGATTTTCCAAGTTAAATTGCCATTCTTACCATCTTTCCTTTCACTTCATTTCGATGAGATCCCTATCTTCGTTGCTGGTTTTGCTTATGGCCCATTAACGGCTACGGTAATCATCTTAGTTAAGACTCTCATCAAGTTGCCTATGACATCAACCCTTGCTGTTGGAGAATTTGCGGACTTTGTCTTCTCTGTCGCATTCATCGTTCCTGCAACTCTCGTTTACAAGCACAAGAGAAATCTTAAAGGCGTTGCGATTGGCTTAGGCATTTCTACCTTGTTGCAGATTGTTATCGCAACAGTTCTCAACATTTATGTAATGCTTCCTTTCTACATGAGTGTTATGGGACTTCCAGAGGCTGCAATCAAAGGTATGTGCATGGCTGCAAATCCTGCAATCATCAACTCACTCCCTGACTGGAAGTGGGGTTACGGATTACTTGCGGTTGTCCCGTTAAACGTTATCAAGGACTCAATAGTAATCGTCGTAACATTCATCGTGTACCGCTCAATTCACAAGCTTTTGAGATTTGAGAAATAAGCGATAAAAAATGGTCACCGTTCACAACGATGGCCATTTTTATTTGCCTTAATTAGAATCCGTAGATTGATGAGCTCTTAATTGTTTCGAGTTCATCATATGTGAGCTGAAGGATTGAGCCGTGACGCTTTCCTCCGTTGCCCCAACTGTAGTTGGAGAACGTTTTCCACGATCCGTTTGAATTATCGAAATCCTCAATATCTGTTGTGGAGAATGGGATATAACCTTTTCCAGTGTTATAGGCATCTGCCATAACGCACCATTCTGGAGTATTTGGATCTTTCCAATCGCATTTATTGAATGGGAAGAGTTCTGGTCCTTCTAACTGAGTGTTGTTAAGAGCAACGCTAGCGGATAATCCAAGTTCATCCAAGTCGCATACCTTTTCCCAAGCGTTAACATCAAGGATATTCTCGCTTCTCTGGATGAGGATTCCTCCCTCTTTATCAGGGTTGTCACCATCTTTTGTGATTGAATAGTAGTAATCGCCAATCTTTCTACAAGTAGCATCGATGATGTTTCTTGGCGAACCATTAGCATTCAATTGATTGTCGACGAAGAGTCTAGGCGTTCCGAAGTGCTCGAAGTCGCGCGTTGTTGCACGATATACGGCGTCACCCTTGACCTTCACCTTTTCATTATCTGACTTAGTCAAGTCATCGATATATGCGCTTGACCAGAAGATAACATATTCGCCTGTCTCGTAGTCATATGTCATTTCAGGTGCCCATGCCATGCCTGCGCCACCATTTGGATATTTATCTCCATCTAAACCTGCAGCTTCAGCGAGGATGCCGTCTGCGACAGGGATGTATTTTGGCTCACCCCAATCGGCTAAGTCTGTTGTTTCCCAAAGAATCAATGTATGTGTACCGTTAACTGTTGGGAATGTGTATCCGTGAGATGTGTTTGCCCAACCGCCATTAGAACCGTCCGGATTCTTTCTTCCGTTAATCTTTAAGTCTGTTGCGATGATGAAGAATCTATCGCCTTCTGGAGAGCGGTAAACGAATGGGTCACGAACTCCTTTTTCGCTGGCGGTTGATTCAAGAACTGCTCTATTGTTGTTAAGAGGCGTAAAGTTGAATCCCTTTCCTTCATCTGCGAGCGACATATAAACCTGTTCGCCATTAGCAGAACCTTCACCCGTGAATGTAACCATGAGATATCCTACGTAATCGTCATCTTCTGGGGCTCCGTAATCAGCTAATACAGTGACGTTTTTCTCGATTGTGCAGTAGTGACCGTCTTTAATGACTGTTGCTGTTAATTTGACATCGATATCAGATGCGTAGCGTGTAACAACTCCAGGTGCCATTCCGTCTACTTCTTCGTCTGTGATTACTTCTGGGTCATCGCTTTGCCAAGTGATTTCAGCTCCGTCTAAAGAAGTTGGGAGGTAAATGTTTCCTCTAATTGCATTCGCATCTCTAATTTCGAGTTTTTCTTGGAATAGGGCAGTTGTCTCTGCGTCCATCTCAGGAAGATCTGGTTTTGCTGGGCCGTTTGAGCTAGCAGGTGGAATGTTTGGCTTGCCGCCTCCGCAAGCGGTCAATGCTAAAATACCAAATGCTGCTACTAAAAGTTTTCTTTTTGCCTTCATAATAGTAGTGGCTCCTTAAATCCACATAATGAGTAATTGCCTTCATTATATCTATGCTGTCGCTTTAAAAAAGTCATTTGAAGCAAAATTGTAAATAATGTATGCCTAGAAAACGCAAACTTATCCCTATTTTTCGCTTTTTATTATTGGTTTGCCAATAATCTCTGACATCTTGGCAAGAAAAAAGCCCACCTTCCGGTAGGCTAATTTTGCATCTGTCGCGGAAATTATTCTTCTTCGATAGCAGCAACTGGGCATGTTGCGATGACATCGTCAACGATTTCCTCTGCTGGATCTGCAACGACTTCTGACTTGCCTTCATCATTGATTGTGAAGACATCTGCATAGACAGCAGCGCATGCGCCGCATCCGATGCATGCATCAGCGTTAACTTTAACTTTTCTTGCCATTTGTATTTCCTCCGAACTTACTTACGATTATAGAATAATTGTCGAGTTAGTCAAACTATAAGTATCTTAATCATCTCCGTTGTTTCTTAAGAAACCTTTTCAATGTAGAATATGATGCGTATGGAAGAAACTAGAACTGAGAAATGGAGAAAATATAGGGAGAAGATTAAAAACCTTCCTGATAACAAATTTCCTCCCCACAATTCAAAGAATGAGAGAAGCGCATCACCTGAAGACCAAGAGTCTGTCATGAACGCTACTTCAGCCAGTTCTTTATCTATCGGTTCAAAGAAACCGACGAAGAACGTTGTCTATGGGGCTTATCTCCAAAAAAGAAGAACGAAAAGAATAATAAAATATAGCGTTGCAGTAATACTTCTAGTATTATTCGTCGTGGCTTATTTTGTGTTCGTGAAAGGAGCTTAGTTATGAATGAAAAAGTAATATCAATCGCAATCGATGGTCCTGCAGCTGCGGGAAAGTCAACTGTCGCAAAACTTGTAGCAAAAGCTCTTAACTACACATACATCGATACAGGTGCTATGTATCGTGCTGTAACATACGCGGTTATCAAGGCAGGGTTAAATCCAGAGAATGAGGAAGAATCTGTAACCGTTCTTCCTGGAATGACAATCGACCTTTTAGAAGACGGTACAGTTCTATGCAATGGTGAGGATGTGTCTAAGGTCATTAGAACTCCAATGGTCTCAAGTAAAGTCAGCTACATTGCCGCCATGAAGCCTGTAAGACTCGCTCTCGTCGATATGCAAAGAGCAATGTCTAACTCCAAATGTGTTGTCATGGACGGAAGAGATATTGGAACGTATGTTTTGCCAAGTGCTCAGGTGAAGATCTTCCAGATCGCATCTGTTGAATGCAGAGCCAAGAGAAGATATGACGAAAACCTCTCAAAAGGCATCCCTACGACAATGGAAGATGTTATTGAGGACGTTAAGAAACGTGATTATATCGACTCACATAGAGCGTTTGCTCCGCTTAAGCCTGCAGAAGACTCTGTTCAACTCGACACATCAGAATTGAACATTCAGGAAGTAGTGGATGCGATATTAGCGATCGTAAAAGAAAAAACGGGGGTGGAAGCATAATGGAATTAGGAACAGTTGCATTAGTTGGTTCGCCTTCAGCGGGTAAATCAACCGTCTTTAATAGATTTGTCGGCGAAAGAAAATCAATCGTCGAAGAAACGCCTGGTATCACAAGGGACCGTTTATACGGGAAGGCTACCTGGTTAACAAAAGAATTCACAATCATTGATACCGGAGGTATCCAAGTCCAGAATGTTCCATTTCAGCAAGAGATCAGAACTCAGGTTGAAATCGCAATTGATGAGGCGGATGTCATCGTTTTCCTTGTCGACTCAAAATTAGGAGTCACATCCAATGATAGATTTATCGCAAAACTCCTCCATAAGTGCTCAAAGAAAGTCATCTTAGCAGCAAATAAGATCGACTCAATTCAGGAATATGCGAACACCTCTGAATTCTTCAAACTCGGTTTTGGAGAACCTATGGTTGTATCTGGCGCTCACGGCATCGGCATCGGAGATTTGCTTGATGAAATTGTCAAGAATCTTCCCGAAAAAGAAACCGTCACATACGGAGAAGCGATTCCGTTCGCTTTAATCGGAAGACCAAACGTTGGAAAATCATCTTTAACAAACAGATTGCTCGGTAACACTAGAACTATTGTTTCTGATATTGCCGGTACAACTAGAGACTCCATCGATTCAAAATTCGAAAAAGATGGACAAACATATGTCGTCATCGACACCGCCGGATTGGTCAAGAGAGGCAAAATCTATGAGGCAGTTGATAAATACGCCGCTCTTAGAGCTATGTCCGCAATTGAGAAGTCTGAGGTTTGCTTACTCTTAATAGATGCATCTCTAGGCATCCTTGAGCAGGATAAACATGTAGTCGGCTATGCGATGGAGAGAAATAAAGCAATCATCATCCTCGTTAACAAATGGGATTTAGGAAAGGGTGGAGAACTCTCTAAGAACGAATTCACCGAAAAGATTAGAAAAGAATTCAAATTCCTTGATTATGCCCCAATCTTCTACATCTCAGCAGCAACGGGAGAAGGCTGCCAGCAGATTCTCCCTGCAATCAAGGCGGCGCATGAGGCATATCATAGAAGAATCCCTACCCCAATCCTTAATAGAATTGTCGCTGATGCACAGGATATGAATCCAACGCCTAACTTTAATCACGGCAGATTAAAAATCATTTTTGCTAACCAAGTTAACGTTATGCCGCCTACATTTGTCTTCTTCTGCAATGACCCAGAAACGGCACATTTCTCGTACACTCGCTACTTAGAGAACAGAATTAGGGAATCTTTTGATTTCTCAGGCACGCCAATACAAATTGTTTACAGAGTTAGAAAATAAGAAAACATTTGATGCAATCGGTATTTTTTATCGAAATTTCCATTAACAATTTCTTGAATGGAGCGTATATGAGTGATAATCTTCTCACGCTCTAAAAAACATACGGAGGAATAACACAATGAATAAAGCAGAATTAATCGAAAAAGTCTCAGCATTAACTGAAGTCAATAAGAAAGACGCAGAAGCAATCGTCGATGCAACATTTGAAGTCATCGCAGCTAAGGTTGCTTCAGGTGAAACAGTCAAGATCTCTGGTTTCGGAATCTTCGAAAAGAAGGAGCGTGCAACAAGAATCGGCACAAACCCATCCAACCAGGAAAAGATTGAAATCCCAGCAAGCAACACAATCAGCTTCAAGGTCTCAAAGACTTTGAAAGCCAAACTTAACTAAGTTTTTGCAAAAAATGATAGTCAAGCCTCGCTTATGCGAGGTTTTTCTTTTCACGTGTGCTAATATACATAGTATGCGTGATGAAGCTTTTGAAATATTGAAGATACTTTTCAACCAAAACGGCTATAGACTCTATATGGTCGGCGGTACAACTAGAGATTTTTTACTCGGAAGAGAATATGAGGATAGGGATTTCGTTACCGACGCAACCCCGGAACAAGAAAAAGCATTCCTTCCTAATGCAGATTACCAGTTCGCTAAATTTGGATCTATTAGAGTCAAAGTGGCAGGTATTAAGGTTGATATTACCACTTTGAGAGTGGAGGGCGAATATAACGACCGTAGACACCCAAGCTACATTAAGTTCGTAAAGGATATCCAAGAGGATTATGTTCGTAGAGATTTTACGATAAACGCGCTCTATATAGATGAAGCCTATCAAGTGCATGATTTTGGCACTGGTATCGAAGATTTGAATTCTGGAATCATCAGATTCATTGGTGACCCTGACAAGAGAATATCAGAAGACCCTCTTAGAATAATCAGGGCGGAAAGGTTTGCTGAGACTCTTGAGTTCGATATTGAAGAGGAAACAAAAGAGGCGTTAATTAGAAATAGGGGTTTGCTCGATGAGCTGAACCCGGATAAGGTAAACGAAGAAAAAAGAAAGGGATGGGTAGATAAATATGGCAAATAACACAATCTTCTCTGCGGTGAGTTTCCGTGGAACAATCCTAGATTGCTACAAGAAATTAGGGCTGAGCGAAAACGAGTTGGTCGTAATTTTGGTCATCGATAGACTCCTTGAGCAAGGCAATACATTTTTCACATCCCAAGACCTTGCTATGAAGATGTCTTTATCAGCTCAAGAAATAGACAAGATCATGGCGGGATTGTTTGCTCGTAACCTCATCACTCTTGAATCCATGGGTGGAGAGAGCTCGTGGTCAATCGACAATGTTAAAACGCAAGTGCAGGCTGAATTTACAAAACAGTTCAACTTAGAACAAGACGTCATGATGAATAAGCAGTTAGACGCAAGACGAGCAGCCCTTTTAAAGTTCTATGAAGAGAAACTTGATAAGACACTTTCTCCTTTAGAGAAGGACGCAATCAAAGAATGGATTGCCGCTGATTTCACTGATGAAGAAATCAAGGATGCTTTGATGGATGCAATCCAACAGGGTAAAAAGACTATCAGAGCTGTTGATAAGATTCTCCGCAACCATAGAAGAGAGCAAGACATCATCAAAGAAGGAGCGTCAGGAGTTAATGATTCCTGGGACTCTGACATAGAGAAAACTATCGAAATTGCAAAGAGCCTTTGGAATGTTGACGACAAAGAGTAATGCGGTCATCGCGTTTTTGGAAAAGGAGTTCCCTGGAGTAGGTTGCGAATTATCTTTCTCCAACGCTTTCGAATGCCTTGTCGCCATCTCTTTAAGTGCCCAAACAACTGATAAATCCGTTAATAAAGTCACACCATTATTATTTGAGAAATTCCCAACTCCATTTGAGTTAGCGAAAGCGGACCAAGAGGAAGTGGAGGCGATAATCCAACCTCTAGGTCTATACAAAAACAAGGCTCGCAACATCATCTCGCTCGCAAATGACATTGTTGCGAGATTTGGTGGCGTTGTACCTACAAATATTAAAGATTTAACATCCTTAAGCGGGGTTGGAACAAAGACTGCTGGCGTATTTCTATTAGAGATTGCGGGCGTGCAGGCTATGCCCGTAGACACGCACGTGCATAGAGTGTCTGATAGACTCGGCTATTCAAAGCCGTCCATGGACCCATATGATCTTCAGCTTAAATTACAAAAGGCATTCCCTAAGGAAAAATGGGGACAGCTTCATCACCAGATGATTCATTTCGGCAGAAAAATATGTCATGCAAAAAACCCACAGTGCGATGCCTGTGAGCTTCATGAATATTGTGTTTATTTTAAGAAGACCTCATCTATTAAAGGCAAATAATCGAATCTAGGTCTGAAGGCTTCCTTGACTAGGTGGCCTTTTTCTTTAATGACGGAAATAGGAATCGATTTGCGAGGTTTGCTTTCATAAAAATCGCAAACGAATTCGGCGTCCAATAAATAGACTTCGCCAAGCGCATAGCAATTTATGAGGAAGAAGGCTATGCCTCCATGTTTCTTGACGTTTCTTAAATGAGCCACTTGCTGAGGAGCAATGTTCGATAGAGGGAATGATGTCGCCGATCTAGTGGACTTTGCTTCGAAGTCGATATAGTGCCCTTTATAGACTCCGTTATAGTCCGTGGTGGATTGGGCTTCAAAGTATGCGTGAGTAATCTTTGCGCCTTTTGTGTAATCGACTTTTACGATATTAACAGGCGTTGGTCTTTTATAGATTAAGGCCAGCCCTTTTTCTAAATAATAAGCATTCGTGTCGTTGATATCGGTTTCGAAACCCATACCTCGATTGGCCGCGCTTTCGATATGCTTCTTTTCTTGTTTCTTGGCAGGAGTCTCAGGGATATCCATCTTGATCCCGCTAGGGTATTTGACGGCCATTATTTGACGGCCTCCCTTATTGCCTCGTCATAATCATCAGGAGTTACTATCTCTCCTTTGTTCAACTTGTCTATGACTAACTGGACTGGTTTTGGCATATGGTGGACGTGAGTTAATGCCTTCTTATACTCTTTCTCGACAATCTCAGGGTTGTCTAACAATGCTTTATAAAGCATCATCAAGTTATAAGCGTCCGCTAAGGCGGTGTGTGCAACCCCTTCGAATGGAACGCCAAATGTCTTCAAATAATTTGAGAGCGATAATGGGTTGCCGTTTTGATCCTGAATATACTGTCCAAGGAATACGGACATATCAAAGTGGTTCTTGTTAACTGTGTGTGCTAGCTCTGACAACTCTTGGTCTTTTGGACTGTTCTCAACTGACATGTTGATGATTCTTATGTCATGGTTGCCAAATGTTACGAATTTGCATTTATTCCAGTACTTTCCGACATAACCCCTGAATTTCTTGAAGACCTCTGGGAAAGGTTTGCCCTTATCCTGAAGCGTCTTTTCAGTGATGCCTGTTAGTTTTGTGACAACATGCCCGATCGGATGTTTAGCCTTAACGTAAGTACTATATCCCTTGAGGAATTTTTTTATTGTCAAATCATCTTTTAAAATGGCGACATATGCGCCAATTTCAATCATCTCGTGACTGTACTGCGTTCCCTCAAGGTCAATGAACACGAGTACTCGATTCTCTTTTAAAGCTTTCTCTAATGCTTTCATGGTGAAGATTCTATCACGAATGATGAATGTTTGCCCTTATAAAGACAAAAAGATAATGCATTATTGAAGGTTTTCGCACTCTTCAATATAATTGAAGCGTATGGAGAACGAAATCAAATTAAAGCCACAAACAATTATTGCTCGTAAATTTACGAGAGACGTAAAGGGATATAACCCTGACGAAGTTGATGAATTCCTCGATGTTGTCATCCAGGATTACCGCGCATTTGAGAGGTTCACCATCGCTGCTTCAACCCGAATTGCTCAGTTAAGAGAAAAGATTGATACCCTAGAAAAGAGCGGTCCTACAACACAAAGCGAGATTGATTCTCTACAGGCTAGGATCAGAACTCTAGAATCGGAGAATGCATCCTTAAAGCAGAAATACGCTTATATCAAGCCAGGCGATCACGTCACAAGCGAGAATCTTGAGATTCTTAATCGCAAAAACTGCTATGAAGAATTCATCCTGAGCAAAGGTTATTCTCCTGACGAAGTTTTCAGGGGGAAGAAATAATTATCCATTCCGGCCCAGGCGACTGCTTCCATTAGGGAGAGGAAAGTCCATGCTCGCACAATCTGCGATGATTGTAGTGTTTGCGCTAGACCAATAAATAAGTCTAGGTACGCGGGAGCGCGTAACGGCGGATGAAGATCTTTCGAGATTGGATTCCCCAAGGTGCCACAGAGACGAGCTTACTGGTGACAGTAAGATGAAACGAGGTAAACCCCACAAGCGAGAAACCCAAATTTGGTAGGGGAAGAGATGAGTCCTAACTGAAGGATGATTCTCCAGAGAAATCTGAGATTAATTGTCGCCCTTCGACAAAACATGGCTTATCGGGCCGGAAACTCA
>JAKSVF010000003.1 GCA_024408235.1 Bacilli bacterium | reverse complement strand
CTTCCATAGTGGTGTCCACCATAACGCTTTTCGTCGCCCCGGCCCTCGGCATGGCGATCTCTCTTCTCAGGCTGAGGAAGATGCCGACGAAGAGGATATTCGAGTCGGAGGAATGACGCGGCCTGGGGTGCGTCAAATCGTTAAGAGGGTGCGTAAATATATTCAAGGGTGCGTGATTTTGCCTAAGGGTGCGTAAAATCCTGTCAGGGGTGCGTAATTGTATCAATATAGGTAATCAGTGCCATATATGCTTCAGGCCTAAAAAAGCCTTTTCTTTTTCTCGCCACTCAAAAATATTAATATTTTCTTCTAATGTGTATGCAAGTGAGTAAAATATCACCGAGGTGAATTTTATGGCAGAAATCAATAACTTTATCAAAACGATAATGGAAAATGACCTAAGAGAAGGTAAGGTTGACCATATCGCTACACGTTTCCCACCAGAACCAAACGCTTATTTACATATCGGTCACGCTAGAGCAATTATCAACGACTTTGAATTGTCTATGGCGTTCAATGGAACGACAAATTTACGCTTTGACGACACTAATCCAGTCAATGAGGGCGCTGAATATGTCGATGGCATCATCGCGGACTTAAAGTGGCTCGGATACGTTCCAACAAACGTTTTCTTTGGCAGTGACTATTTCGAAAAAACCTACGAAAAAGCCATTCTTTTGATCAAAAAAGGTTTAGCTTACGTCGATGATCTCTCACAAGAAGAAACAACCGCATACCGCGGAACTTTAACTGAACCTGGTAAGAATTCACCATATAGAGATAGAAGTGTTGAAGAAAACCTCAGACTCTTCCAAGAGATGAGAGATGGAAAATACGCCGACGGCGAAAAGACATTGCGTGCCAAGATTGACATGGCATCTCCTAACATCAATATGAGAGACCCTGTTATGTACCGCATTCTTCACAAGGAACATCATAGACAGGGAAATAAGTGGTGCATCTATCCTATGTATGATTTTGCTCACCCGCTTCAGGACTCATTTGAAGGAATCACCCACTCACTCTGCTCAATTGAATATGATAACCATAGACCTTTGTACGATTGGTTCATCGAGAAGTGCGAGATGGAAAACGTTCCACATCAGTATGAATGGGGTCGTTTAAACATCACGAACACAATTATGTCCAAGCGTTACCTTCGCCAGCTAGTCGAAGGCGGATATGTTACTGGATATGACGATCCTAGAATGCCAACACTCGTAGGTTTAAGGAGAAAGGGATTCACAGCCTCTTCAATCAAAGAGTTCATCCTTTATACCGGATTAAGCAGAATCAACTCAACTACAGAAGCAAGCAACCTTGATCACTTCCTTATGGAAGACCAGAAGCTCGTTGCTCCTAGATACATGGCAGTTTTCGATCCTCTCCCAATCGTAATTGATAACTACCCAGACGGTCAGGTCGAATGGTTCGATGCATCAAACAACATGGAAAACCTTGAAATGGGAACCCATAAGATTGCGTTCTCCAAAAACCTCTACATCGATAGAGACGACTTTGTTGAAGTTAAACCAAACAAGAAATGGAAGAGACTTGCTCTTGATTCAGAAGTAAGACTCATGAATTCCTATTTCGTTAAAGCTGTATCCGTCGAGAAAGACGAGAATGGAAAAATCACCCTTGTTCACTGCACATATGACCCAGCGACAAGAAGTGGACTCGATTTCAAAGAAAGAAAACCAAACGGAACAATCCAGTTCTGCGAAGCATCTACTTGTAAGCCTGTCACATTTAATTTATTCGATGTTCTCATCTTTGATGAAACAGAAGAGACAAAAGGCCTTTCGTTCATCGAGAGACTCAACAATGACTCATGGCAGACCAAGAATGGCTTTGTTGAAGTTGCCGCTAAGGATGTCCAGCCTGGCGATCACTTCCAACTTATGAGAAACGGCTATTACTGCGTTGATAAACTCTCAACCGGAGACAATCTCGTATTTAACAGAACCTGCTCTCTAAAGTCCTCTTTTACACCAAATAACTAAAAAATGATTAAAGGCTTCGGCCTTTTTTCATTTGCAAAAAGATTGCGTCTTCCATCAAATATGCGTGCGTGACTTTAAAACTAAAAAAATGTTGCTAAACTTAAAAATAACGAACCAAGTTCGTGATTTTCATCAGGAGTGTGCGCATATGGTTACAATCTTCAACACAGCAGCAGGATTAGACGTTAATGGCCTCATTGACCTTATTGTGTCTTTTGTTCTTTTGACATCAATCGGTCTTCCATTTTTAAGACTTTGCAAAAAGAAATTCGTTCATATCTTCTCAACGACATGCGCATTGGTTTTGTATTTCGGCATTATCTGCAAACTCCCTATTGTTTCATATATCGCAATCGCCTCTCTTATGGTTGGCGTTGGCATCACGCTTTTCGCAAACTTCGCTGAATTCAAATGGTTCTTTGCCTCAGGAAGCAAAGGGAAAACCTTATCGCAAATATTCTCGAAGAAGCCAGCAGAGAAAGCTGTCACAATTTATGACAAGAGCGGTGTTATTGATGAAATCACAAAAGCCGTCTTATTCCTTTCGAATCATGGTACCGGAGCATTGATCACGATTTTGAGGAAAGATGACATTCTTAATACCGATACTGTTGAGCCTATCATCAAACAGAAGGGCATTCAGTTAGACGCAATCGTAAACGCTGAGCTTTTAGAAACAATCTTCTATCTTGGAACGCGTCTTCATGACGGCGCTGTAGTTATTAGAGACAACAAAATTGTTGCAGGCGCAGTTTTCTATGAGTCTACCAAGAGACCTTTGACCGGCAAATATGGTGCTCGTCACCAGGCTGCCATGGGCATTTCTGAGAACTCTGACGCTGTAACCATTATTGTTTCGGAAGAGAACTCAAAGATCTCGATTTGCCACGATCTTATGATGGATGTTGTCCCTCAGGATCTTTTCAAATCGCAGCTCGATTACATCTTAAGCCAGGATTCTCCAGCTAAATTGAAAGACTAAAGGGGAATATGACCTACGAAGTAAGATTAACAATCTATATTGTAGCGGCCATCATTGTTGGTGGCCTTCTTATTGCGTGGTTCCTTTATACTCCGATTAAGAATTGGCTCTGGAGGCACAGGACTCCTGAGATGTTCTATAAGAAGGTTTTAAAGGTTGCCAATGATTTCGATTTCTACCTTGTTAACAACATTAAAGTGAAATCCGGGACCAGAGCAATCGGTGTAATTAACCATATCATTGGAGGAGATAAATACCTCTATCTCATCTCTGAATGTTATTTCAATGGAGTGGTTGAAGCACGCTCAGATGATAAGATCTGGGTCTTCTATTCCAAGGATGGAAAGAAATCTGATTTCAGAAACCAGATACAAGTGAACAACGACATAATCAATGCTTTTTGCATGTCTACGAGCATCAGCAAATCATTCATTAGAGGAATCGTTATCATTAACGATGATTGCTTTGTTCAGAGACTTGATTCTGGAGTAGGGGAAACAATTCTTGTTCCGGTTAGCAAACTTGAGTATGTCATAAAAAAATATGAAGAGGATGACGTTAAACCGTTCTCAGATAGCACCTTAAAGCAAGTTATCTGGGACCTTCACGATTCCAATACTGTAGGAGAGGAGAAATAGTATGAAAGAAGACGAACTCCTCACTCCTGGGCAGAGGTTCAGGAAATATTTTGCAAAGAATCTCCCTATGACAGTCATTTTCATTATGGCAGTCATCATTGTTTTCGGACTAGCCATCATCGCAACCGAAACGATGTATATCACAATTCCATTTCTCCTAATTCCGGCATTATTCACGACACAAGTTATATGTGCTGATGTTGAAGCGGGAATCGGATTCACAAACAAAGGAATCACATCATCATTTGGTAAATATCTAATGGGCCCTTTTAGAGGTTGCTATAGAGTCATTAGATCGTTCTTTTTTGCTCTTTTGATAGGTCTCGGAATAACCGCCATATTCGTATTTGCCTATGTTGGTATTGGAATGTCTTTTCCTTCCTTCTCAAACTCCCTTGAGCAGTTTTTGGCTATAAGCGAAGAGGATGTTGTTGCCGAGGGAATAAATGCGATCATCCTAACATTTCCAGATATCGCCAAGATGGTCATCTCTGCTCAATTGGTAGAAGGATTTGCGTTCACAATGTCATTCTCTCACCTTATCTTGTCATCGGCTCCGCTTGCAATCTTGCACGGATCGCCTTTGGCACTTGATAAACGTGCGTTCAACATGCTTTTTAAAGGCGCGATAAAAAAAGATAGAAAGAATTACACAAAAAAATACGCAAAATTCGCATGGATTCCTTATTTACTACTTGGAATTGGATATATTTTAGGCGTTGTAATATCTGCGCTCGTGATGCTATCTATTGGCTATATAAGCCTTGGGTCAATCGATAATTATTTAATCGCAACCGTTTTCTCGATGTTCTCGGGGGTTATGTTTGGGCTCATTCTCGCTTCATTCTCCCTTCCATACTTCTTCTACTCCATAGAGGATTTAACATTTGGCCTTATGCCATCAATCAGAGACTATTCTCTAGAACTTGCAAGAAACAATCTTGAGCAACTTAGAAGATATCAGCAGATCACCGAAGAAGAGGCTAAGCGCTACGAAGAGGAAATCAAAAAGGCTGAGGAAGAATTAAACAATCTTGACGAAGACGACACAAACTCCTTGTAGTTTGGCAATCACCACGACTTTCTAGTGGTCAAAATAAAATATGCAAATAAACAAAATAAAACCCCCGATTTCTCGAGGGTTAGCTTTCAACTGGAGCAAGTGACGGGTACTACATGTCGTCTGGATCCGAAAGAGTTGGAATGGATGGTCAAACCTCATACAACTTGAATGAGGATCTTACTAAATACGGAATTGAAGTTAATAGTGAGCTTCCAGCTTATTACACTAAATGGCATAAGGCGGAAGGTGACTCAAACACCATTATGGCACCTTTCGACACTTTCTATCAGGTTAGAGAACCTAGCCTTGAAAGTAGCACTGAATATCAAGAAATCTATGAAAGAGCTCTTGATTTCTCCTCAACTGCATTCTTCGTTGTGTCAAGACATGCAGGAGAAAACTCAGACTGCCCTCACTATCAGACAAAGTGCGAAGGACAGCCAACAGACAACACAAGAACGTACTTAGAAATCTCAACAGAAGAAGAATACACGATTAGACAGCTTGCAAAAGATTTCGAGAACGTTGTCGTTGTTATTAACTCAACCAACACAATGATGCTTGATTATCTTGACGATATTGAAGGTATCGATGCATGTATCAGCGTTGGAGCAACAGGTGTTCAGGGTGCTTTATCGATCCCTGAAATCCTTTGGGGTGATGCTTCTCCATCTGGACATTTAACAGACACAATCCCTTACGATTTTAGAAATAATGTCACATACTTTAGAGGTAACTCAAAATTCACTCATAAATACACTGGTGCACCAAGCTCATGCACAACAATGGGAGCTGGAGGTAATGCGTTCTACAGAACATCTGTCTATGTTGAATACACAGAAGGCATCTACGTTGGTTATCGTTGGTTTGAGACCGCTGATGCAGAAGGATTCTGGGATACAGCCGAATATGGTGGATATGAAAACGTCGTCCAATTCCCATTCGGATATGGCATGTCCTACACCACATTCGATTGGAAATTCATCGAATCAAGCAAACCTGAAAGTGAACCGCTTGTGGATAACAAAGAAAAGATCACTCTTACAGTCCAGGTCAAGAATACAGGTACAGTAGCTGGTAAAGATACAGTTCAGGTCTATTTAAATGCCCCATATTACAAAGGTGGTATTGAGAAGTCTGAGGTAAAGCTCGTTGCTTATGCAAAGACTCCTGAATTACAGCCTGATCAGACAACAAACCTCACAATTGATGTCGAGACCAAAGAATTCAAGTCATATGACTGCTACGATGCAAACGGCAACGGATTCGAAGGTTATGAGATGGAGATGGGTGATTATGAGTTAAGACTCCAAACCGACGCTCATAACAAAAAAGATATGGATAAGAACACAATCACATATCACCTTGATTCCGATCTCCTTATCACAGAGGACGAAAAGACAGGCAACACAGTTGAGAATAGATTCACCGGCGACACCGCATATGAAGAGTGTCCAATCGATGGATCATCAGTCGATCAGGATATTGAATATATTCACCGTGATAATTTCCCTGAGCTCCTTACAAAAGTCGAAGATGACAAACCTTGGAACGATAAGCTCTTAAAAAGAGCTAACGGCAGAGTGGCATCAAATAGCTGCTACAGCATGTCATCCGGTTCAACACTTGATGCATGGGATGATGCAATGGTTGATTACTTTGGCGAAGCGGTAAGAACCGATAAGCCAACATGGGACGCTAGTGGTGACTTAAAACTTATGGAAGGTGGCGCTTTAACCGAATTAGGCTATGAGTTAGCTGCTAATTACGATGATGAGAGATGGGAAGATGTTCTTGATCAGGTTCCATTTGCGCAGGCCCAGAAGATTTTGACGATGGACACACAGTATAAGTGCCCTGGTATTGAAGCAATCGGTCTAAGAACAAATGAAGATGGTGCATTCCAACACGCTGAAGGTGCTTCACAAGTTGGTAACGGACATATGGCTCCAAATACAAGCTGCGTTGGTTATCCAGGATCAACAGTTTTAGCCCAGACTTGGAACCAGACACTTGCCTATATGTTTGGTAAATCTGAAGGAAACGACATGGGTCCTGCAGGAAAAGATGCTCTTTATTCTCCAGCATGTAATATTCACAGATCTCCATTCGGTGGACGTAACTCAGGATATCAGTCAGAAGACCCATATTTATCAGGTAGAGTCGTTGGAAACATCATTAGAGGCTTAGGCGTCTATGGAAAGACTTCATTCGTAAAGCATTTTGCTTTAAACGATCAGGATTTCAACAGAATGGGATTATATACATGGTGCACTGAACAGGCGTTCCGTGAAATCTATCTAAGAACATTCGAAGAAGCTATCAAATTTGGTGATTCAACAGGATTGATGACGTCGTTCAATAGAACCGGCGCTATTTGGGCTGGTGGTAACGAAGCTCTCATCCAAGGTGTCTTAAGAAGTGAGTGGGGCTTCAAAGGTCAGATCATCACAGATATGACAGAGAACAAGACAAACATGGATGGCGGCGCTAACTTGAGAGCTGGCGGTAACATCAATCTCGGTGGCTATCAGACAGCTGGAAGAGCGCTTAACCAATCATCATCTCCAAGACTTCTTTGGAGAGCAAGAGAAGCTATCAAACAGATTGCATACTCATACTCGCACGCATTATATAAGAATGCTACGTATAACGAATCCGCTGATCCAGCAGATGCAGTTATCGTCTATGAGACAAAGCTCTCATGGCAGTGGTGGAAACCGGGATTGGTAGCAATCGATTCAGTCGTCGGCGGAGTTCTCTTAATTGGAATTTGGTTCTCTATCAAAAACTGCTTCTTCGGAAAGAGGGTTGAATAAAATGGATTTCAAATTATTCATGAAAAAATACTCATCCTTTATCGCTGTTCCGTTAATTGCAGTTACTGCTTTAGCAATAGGCGGTGGAGTGTTCTTAAATGATTACAACGCCTATAAAGCATATGAGAAACAGTATGATGAAAATGCAGCGGAGATTAAAGGCAGCTATGCTGCGCTTCCTGAAGAAGTGATAATCGATAATGATTACGTCACATATAACGGAAATAACGATACTGTTCAATCATCTAAATCGGCTTATAAGAATTCCGTTATCTTAAACGCAAGAGACGCTGTTGTTGCTCCACTTAACGAAAGCAAGGCCGCAACATATGAGTATCTTGATGACACGAACATGGGAGAGGCTATATCGGGATTAAACCGTGCAGGTGGAGCTATCTCATTTACCGTTAATACTGAAAAGCACGGTATGTCTGATATTGAGATTTCGATGATGACAAACTGGATGGACGATAAAGGCGTGTATTATAGCCTCCCAAACATCACTGATTTCATCAAGATTCAAATCAACAAATTAAATGTTCAGACAAAAGATCTTGAGTTATCTAACGATCGTGAAGGATTTACCTCTGTTATTCTTAAGAACACCAATTTAGTAACTGGTAGCAACACATTAACAATCACTACGAGTGAATATAATTCATTCGGCAACAAGAATACATATCTCTACGTTATGCCTGATGTTAAGAATGTGACGTTCTTATGTGAAACAGCAATCGCCAAGCCTTCATTAAACTAAGTAAATCGCAAAATAGATGCCCCCTTAAAAAATTGGTGGCATCTATTTTGTATTATTCGTAATTAATAATTGAAAATTTTCCTGCCTTGTTAATAATACTTCAAAATAGTTACAGAGAGGAGATTATATGAAACGTAACAAACTTATTCTATTATCCTTGCCTATGCTTCTCGCCACCGCTGTTGTAGGTTGTGCAAAAGATAATAGAACAATTCAAGAAAAGGTGTTGGGTAATATCGGGGATACTTTAGCGATTACAGGTGAGTATACAATGGGTCAAAAAATATCGATGCAAGACCCCGTATCAGGCGAAACAAAGGTCGAAGATATGTCGATGGGCTCATCTACTTATACAACATATTTGTGTCCAGATTTCATCCAGATTGCTCAAGATATAGAAACGGAAGATTACCACTACGAACTAAGAATTGATAAGGACGATAAAGGTTTACCTGTCATTTATCAGTTGGACCCATTCAAAAATGAAGTTGTTGCAACATCTTGGACTGGCGATGAAACAACAAAGTTCCAGGACGTTTTCACCAATCCATTCGTTAATCCAGACAATTTCGATGTCGAGGATAACACCTTGGTTCTAAAAGAAGAAAGTGATTTCGATTTTGAGAGCCTTTCCTATGTTTTAACCCTTGGTAACAGTGCAACAAAATTAAAAACGTTTACAATTGATTTTACTGGCAAAAATAAACCATATAGTTTCTATGCAGAATTTGTTGATGACAGAAACTCCCAGTTTGGTTTTGAAACGTACTTCAAATATTCAGGAACTTTCATTGAACCAAAATCAGTCAATGTCTCTCCTGTTCCAACAGCAGTTGCACAACAGGCAGGACAGGATTTATTAGAAGCCAAATTTGCCTCATTAAGAAACTTAAATTACACGGCGACAACAACAATTTATGAAGGAGAAACAAAAGTTACAGATGCGATCGTAAGAGTTAATCCATCACACATCTATTTTGAATATGCGAATGTTAATCCTGAGTATTCAGATATGAATTTGGTTAACAGAGGATACTTCCAAGATGAAAATGGAGTTAACTACTACAAGTTAAAAGAAGGGGTTCCTACAGCAACCAGCCAACCAAATACAAAAGTAACTTATACTGATTTAGTTGGTAATTGTTGGAAGATTTCCGGCTATGTATTTAACGTCAATAAAGATGGATCTTATAGCCTTCCTGATTATGAATTCTCGGCTCCAGTAAATTATTATTTAGGCACAGAGTCTTTATTTGTTGGAGGCTTACAGGTTGATAAAGGGTCGTTTAGCGTAACGTTAACTGATTCAGGATTGAATTACACATATACATCAGATGCCCGTTATAAAGTTGTGACAAGCGTCTCAAATGTTGGAAGCACCACAATCCCTGTTGATTTGGATCAGTTTGTAGAATATGCACCTGCAACAAACATCCTTGAGTGGGGAGAAAGACAAATGGTTCCTCAACTCGATTTCGTTGTTAACGACATTACAGATAACCATTCTGAATTAATCCCATTCTATGAAGGCACCGGAAGAAATGATGGCTTCATTGATGTCGGTACATGGAAAATGGAACAGTTCGGTGCAGGATTTACAATCGCACAGCAGTGCAGCAACGAGATGGAAGAAATGGAGTTATTCATGAACTTCATGAACCAAATTCAGGAAATTGATGGGTACACATATCATTTGATGGATGATGAATATGAATATGGTAGCGAAGGCGATGATGTTCACTTCACAGTATCTATCACGCCTGGTATGTACACAGGCGTTATGACCGGTGTAATGTACGAACACGCTGTTACATTGAAGGTTGTTAACTTAGCGACACCAGACGGTTGGGTTAACCCTTGGGATGAAATGTAAACACATTTTATATCATTAATTTATAAGTGAGCCGAAAAGTTGGAGACAGCATAATAGGCTCACTTTTTTAATTGCCTTTTGCTGAATTAAACAGGACATAACGTCATTAACAACTCAAAAGAAGAAAACTAGCACTTCATTGACCTCGATAATTTGTTATATCGACACATAAAAATAATATGACAATCATAAACAAAACATAATGTAAGAAAGTTACAAATTGATTAGATTTTCTATAAATCAAGCAAATAATATAAATAATGATTAATCATTAATTGATGTATAGAAAGAATACAAAGAAAGCCTTGAATGTAATGAAAGGCATAAAAACAAAATGAACAATGATAATCTGCAAACCTTAAAAACTTTATAAAATAATCGTATCTGTAAATTTATCTTTGATTTGTATTTTGATTATCTTTATAGACAATCTTTTGGAAAAATATAGTCAACCTTTTAAAAAAGATAAAAAGAAAATGACCCCTTTTGTCAATAGCACTAATATGAAGCCATAAAGATTACAAATTGAGCCAAAGTGTTTACGTAACCTTTGTTTTGCTGTGTTAGGGGTGCAGCAAATTCATTTCAATCCCCTAGGAAAGATGTAATACGAAGTATTACTAGAAAGAATATGAAGAAAACTACATTATTCTTGGTCTCAGCGCTGCCAGTCTCTTCTTAGCTGCATGTGGATCAAAACCAGCTGTGTCATCTGAACCAGTTGATGGACCTGAATCATCTCAGGCTACTCACAGACATTCTTACGGTGAATGGAAAGTCACAAAAGAGCCAACCTGTACAGAAAAAGGTTCAAAGGAAAGAACCTGTGAATGCGGAGATAAGCAGACCCAATCAGTTTCTGCAGCAGGCCACAAGTATGTTGAGCAGGAAGGTGGAAAACTACCAACATGTACAGAAGCTGGCGAAAAGATTGAAAAGTGCTCTGTTTGTGGTGATGAAAAGAAAACACCACTCGATCCTTTAGATCACGACTATATTAAGTCAAATGATCAGGATGGCGCTGTTCTTCCAGATTGTGAAAACCCTGGAACAGAAATTCAGGAGTGCACACGTTGCCACGACAAGAAGACAGTCGATGTTCCAGAAACAGGACACACATGGGGCGAAGACCACTGGACAAAGAACGCAACATGTACAGACGAAGCTGAAGGTACACACAAGTGCGAAACATGTAGTAAGGAAGAAGCAATCACTTCTCCAGCTCTTGGCCACGACATTCAGTTAATTGGTGATGAAACAGAACCAGAACCTGGAAAAGCAAAAGTTCGTTTATATACATGTGCTCATGAAGGATGCGAACAGACATACCTCGGATTCAAGGCAAACGAAGTTTCAGAAGAATCAAAGAAAAAATTAGTCATCGGCGAAGATGGCGGCGCTAGATTCTTCGGACAGCCAATTGGAAACAAGTGCGACTTAAAAGATAGTTCAACGTGCCCGCACTTGCAGCAGACATAAGCGACAACGTCCGTCGATACATCCGCATAGATGTCGCTTCCTTCAACCTGAATCGTGTTCAATGAGCGTGCTGACGCGTACTGACCCATGAACTCTCTTTTTTTGTATTTGGAATACCCACAAATATTACATTTCATAGTAATATTATGAATAATATTATTAATTTAGACAATGTATAAAAATCGCATTTTCGTCAAAAGGAATGTGTATTCCATGTCTTGTTGTGTGTTTTATATTGTTTGACGTCAAAGGAGCGGGTGACGCGTGTCGGGAGATTATTTGATTTTGCAGGTCCACGATCCCCAGGTTATCTCCCCGTGCCACCTATATTCATTTACAACCGTTTTTATCCCTGTTTGGTATCTAGGACAAGTCTCTCCGGTTCATTCAGTGATTGCATAGAAAATATTGCTATCGCCTTTGGATTGCTCTTGAACTGAATAAGTTATCTAGGCTCCCCGATATATAGATGGCTAGAACTTCATACGCTGAGTTTTCGACATGCTCTAGTTCTTCTGTGTGTTGGATGCGCCGAGCATCATAAACTCCGCCTTTTTATACAAATACCTCTATTTTTGGACATTTTACACCCAGTTTTTACACATGATAATGAAAAACCCCCGATTCTATCGAGGGTTAGCTTTCAACTGGAGCAAGTGACGGGAATCGGACCCGCGTGTCGACCTTGGCAAGGTCGCGTTCTACCATTGAACTACACCTGCAATCACTCTTTATGAAAGCGTGGTTAATTATAATTAGGTGTTTTAATAATGGCAAGTGGAAAAGTAGACTTTTTTTGAATATAATCTTTAAGGCTCCAAAATGGAGGGTATAAATTTATGGCAGATTATAACGATTTAGCGGAACTCATGTTCCCGGACATAACTAAGACAGTTGAAGACTTAGAAAACGAATATCCAGCAAGAAATTTACCTGAAGGCGCTCAGGTCACAAGATTCGCGCCATCACCTACAGGCTTTTTGCACACGGGTTCTTTATTTACCGCGCTCGTAGGATACAAATACGCTAAGCAGTCTGGTGGCGTATACATGTTTAGATTAGAGGATACTGACACCAAGAGAACAATCGCTGGCTCAGCAGACGATCTTATTGTCCAACTTGCAAACTTTGGTATTGTTGCAGACGAAGGTTACTTCCCTGAGGGCGATAAAGGTGCTTATGGACCATATCAGCAATCTAAGAGAAGAGATATTTATAGAACAGTTATCAAACACCTCGTTCAGGAAGGCAAAGCATATGCTGATTTCTGCACACCAGAGGATTTAGAGAAGATCAGAGCATATCAGGAAGCCAACAAGATTCTTCCTGGTTACTATGGCGAATTCGCTAGAGATAGAAACCTTACTCCAGATGAGCAGATCGAAAGAATTAAAGCGGGCATGCCATACGTCGTTCGCTACAAGTCAAACGGCGACCACAATAGAAAAGTCGCATTCACCGATGCAATTCGTGGAAAAATCGAAATACAGGAAAACGACGTCGACGTTGTCATATTAAAAGGCGATGGGCTTCCAACATATCACTTTGCACACGTGGTCGATGATCACTTCATGAGAACAACAGTCGTCTCACGTGGTGAGGAGTGGATTCCATCCACCCCAATCCATCTCGATCTCTTCAGAGCCCTTGGTTGGAAACCAACTAAGTATGCCCATCTCCCAGTTATCATGAAGCTTGATAATGGAAACAAGAGAAAACTCTCAAAGAGAAAGGACCCAGAAGCAGCTGTCTCCTTCTTCATTGAAAGCGGATATCCAGCAAGGGGATTGCTTGTTTACTTAATGAACATTGCAAACTCGAACTTTGAAGATTGGACAATGCAGAGCAAAGATTACGATATCTCACACTTCCAGTTCACATGGAACAAGATGTCACTAGATGGTGCATTATTCGATATCGATAAACTTGCATATTTCTGCAGAGAAGTTTTAGGTAAAGAACACGCTGATACGATCCTTCCAGCCGCGACAGCGTGGGCAAAAGAATATGATGAGAAACTATATTCAAAGATTGAAAAGAATCCTGAATATTTAGCTAGAATCATTAACATCGATAAGGACAAGCCAAACCCACGTAAGGACTTTGCTAAATATAGCGACATCGAGCCAATCACCAGATTCTTCTTCGATGAAGACTATGTCGAGATCGAGAAGGCAGGACTTCCATTTAACGAAAAATTCGATAAAGAATTCATCAATGATTTCTTAAAGAAAGCAGCGGAAGAGATGCTTTATGGCGTTGACGAGCCAACATGGTTCAACAGCGTCAAAGAATTGGCCCAAAAGAACGGCTTTGCGACAAATAACAAAGAATATAAGGCAAATCCTGAGGCATATAAAGGAAATGTCGCAGACGCAGCGGAATTAATCCGTATCGCCCTTACCTGTTCCAAGAATTCTCCAAACCTTCACGAGGTTATTGATATTTTAGGAAAAGATAGAGTGGTTGAGAGACTTTTGACCGCCGTTAAATAGTTATTAGAATTACCGGTTCTTAAAGAATCGGTTTTCTTTTTTCCTAATAAAAAGTACTTCACGAAAAATACCCCTTCCCAGTTTTCGTCCAGGATTAGGGGTACATTTTAGTCTTATTCCGACTTAAATCGATTATTTTTGTTTATTTTTCTCATTCATATTAAACACCAATCACTTCTTTTATATAATCTATAGTCTGTTGTTCTTTTTTAACATAATAAATTAATAATGCATAAGATGCTTCGCTAAAACTGATCTTATCTTCTCTTTTTTCTAGAATTTGCATTTTTTCTAATTTTTCATAATCGTTTAAAAACTCTTTTTCTTCTATATTAGAATCTTTTAATTTCTTCAAAAAAGTTTTATACGATTGATCGTATGTACAAACAAGAGCGAATAGATATGATTTTGTATTCCTTGGTAAAGATTCGGTAATTGATATTATTGGCATATCTTTATAGTAGGCGCATTTATGCTGCAATAAAGACATTGTTAGAGTATTACAATATGTGATAAGCATCTCATAGAAAAGAAAACAGTCAAAAAATCCATGCGGACGATAATAATTAATAAAACCTTTTATTTTTTTAAATTGATATTTTTTAAAATATAATTCCTTGCCTATTAAGGCATATAAATAAGGAAATTCATCATATAGTGATTTGAATCCTTTATCTTTTTTAGCAAGATTATCTAAATATAAAATAGCAAACCTTAAGGCTACACTAGAATTCTCTGGGCAATTATTAACAAAGTCTCTTAATTCATTAATTTTATTTTGCCCAATATAATAAGCCACTAGATGGAATCTTTCTCCTAAGTTATCACCCTGATTTAATTCCATCATTTCCTTAATTATTTGATAAGCCTCTTCGATTTTTTGATTTCTTTCATATCTTTCTAATAAGTCCATCAAAATAAACATATATGGTCTAGTGTCGTGGTTATAATATAGGTCATCGATATCATTAAAATTATCTTTGATAATTTGCCAAGCATCTTCTTTTAATTTTAAAAGTGCGTCAAGTTGTTGCTTTTCTGGAAGCAAATCCACTAAACGATGCATAGAGTCAATATCAGTTGGTTTTATTTCAAGAATTTCATTTAGAACACGCCTTTTTTCACTTTTACTTGTAGCTAAATCATACATATCATATAGATTTTCTAATTTCTCAAGTTTTGCATCATCAAACATATCAAATACCTCTTTATTTAATTCTATAAATTTTAGTGGTATTAAACCACAAAAATTCTAATTAGAAAAAATGCCTAACCATTAGCAAATTCGTAATTGCTTTGTTGGTTACGCAGTGCGAAATATTAAAAGGCATTTTTTATGAGTTTTTTGCATGGAAAAAATACGCCTCAAAATTTTATTGTCATAATGTTTTACCCATTAAGGATAAAAAAGAAATACCGATACCATCAAAATATCACATTTAGTTCTTTGGCAGGGTTTTTAGTGTTTTAATACAACGTGTATTTGGCAGAATAGCTATGTAGGAAAGGTTAAAGTTGGAATATTAAATAACTCGAACCATTCGCCAGTTCGAGTTTTTAATAACTGCAAATTATTTACGCTTACGATTTTTTTCTTTATTTTGCACGAAAAAACCCGCCCCAGCACTGAATTTTCAGTAATTTGGTAGCGAGTATCTTACAGTGTGGTGACCCTGCCGGGATTCGAACCCGGGAACCCGCCTTGAGAGGGCGGTGTCTTAACCGCTTGACGACAGGGCCGCGAGCAATATTAAACCATTAAGCATTTTTGTTTTCAACTTGTTTTCGCTCCTCTACAGTAATGTATCCGTCATGTTGGTATTTGAAATTGCGGCCGATTTTCTCAATTTCGCTTTCTAGCCCGCTCCAGAAGAAACGAACTTTCCATCTCTTTTCCTCAGGCAGATCGCTCTTCTTGTGTATCTCGCCAACGGTCTGAATTGAACTGGCCCAATATGCAAATTATGGATGTATGCATATTTTTTACCATCTATCATCCTGCACATTTGTCTATAGTTGCAGCAATAGCCGTGGTTATGCGTGCCAAAATATATGTAATTCGCCTCGATGTTTCCCTCATAAAAACCCTTATAAACGGTTAAATAGACAAGCTTTTTAATCAATTCTTTGCTTCTATTTAACTCAATATTTGCGCGGATAATTCTTTGATCCATCAGTTTTCTAAACGTCTCAAAATCATACCTTGTCCTGCCTGTATCATTTAGAGTGCCATCGGAGAAGTGAAGATACACGATTGTTTTTAGGGTGTCCTCACTTATCCCGTTATCTCTTAAAAAAGTGATGAACGTCTTCAAGTCCGTGTCTCCAAGTTCTGTGGATACACCGGTTTTAAGAGATATGTTTTTCCTCACCCCGTTTATCTCTATGAAGAAATCCGGTTTCATCATGCCTTGGATCAGTTCCGAATGAATAACGTCATCTTCTTTTAAAAACTTGAACATGTGCTCAAGGTTTTCTCTTAAACCAACCGGCACGTCCTTTATCCTCTTTCCATTCGTGTTTAACACGAACACCTTCTCCAACTCTTTTCCATTATTTCTAGACATAAAAAAGTCCTCCTACTTATAAATAGAGGCCTTTTTCTTATTTTTTACCTTTTTTCTTCAAAATTTTTATTTTTCAAAGAATGCAACGGCGACTCCGCCAGGTCCAATATGAGTACCAATCGTGCTGCCTATCAGGTGTCTTGATAGAGACTCTGTTCCATTAATCCAGAGTTCTTTGCTGTCTTCGATGTATTTATCTAACAATGTAGTTTCAAATCCGGAATAACCTGTTGTAAATGGCATCGAAAAGTCTATTCCGTTTGATTCCTTGATCATTGTTGTTAGAAGGTTATTGGCCTTTCTTGAGCCTCTCGCTTTTCCCTCCACCTTGATGGTCCCATCATAGAGCGATATTACTGGCTTGATGTTAAATATTGTTCCAGCGATTGCAACAGCGGTGGAAATTCTTCCGCCTTTTTTCAAGTATTCTAATGTGTCTAACAACGCCAAAAGCTTAATTTTAGATTTCTTGTCATTCAACATTGTTGCAATGTCATCAAGAATCATTCCGTCATTGACAAGTCTAATCGCATACTCAATGAGTATTCTTTCTCCGATGCAAGCGTTCAAAGAATCAATTACCCTAACTCCCGGAAAGCTCTCGCTTGCCAAAACCGCCTGACTGTAACATCCGGATAGTTTTGATGAGATGGTTATTGCGATAACCTCATCTCCGTTTTTGGTTAGTTCTTTGAATTTCTCCTCCCAACGGTACTCATTAATTTGGCTCGTTCTTGGGAAATCTGAACATTCGACAAGCTTCTTGAAAAATTCTTCACTAGTGAGATCTACACCGTCTTTATAAGTTTCTCCATCGATGAATATTTCCATCGGAATCATCTCAATTCCAAGTTCTTTTGCCTCAGCAAGACTGATGTCGCTTGCAGAATCCACTAATACTTTAATCATTATTTATCCTCGCATTTCTCGCTTACTTCTTTAAGGTGTTTGTATATTTTGCCGAATGTTGAATAGAATGACTTCAACTCTTCGTTTGATAGATATCCATCCTCATAGTTAAGTATTTCTTCAATCTTAGTTATGATTGTTGAACCTATTTCCTTCCCTTTTTCTGTGAGAGAAAGAACAGAGTTATATTTTTTCTTTCCTTCTTCCTTTGAACTTACTAGATATCCTGATTGCTCCAGTTCTTTAAGCGATCTCGAAACGGCCGCTTTATCTTCCTCACACATGACACATATGTCCTTGGCGGATAAGCTTACATCGCTTGTGTAGATGTAGAAGAGGCAGTTTACTTGGGTTCCTTTTAATCCGAATTTTGCCATCTCAACATTCTTTATTTTGTTTATTGCTCTTGTGACGTTTGAAACTAAGAGAGTGAACTCCGCAAATCTATTCTCCATAACATGCTCCGTAATATACTTGTTGACGAATCAACATCTGGATTATCCGTTAAACTAGTTGATATGTCAACAAGTTATCATTTCATGCATCCTGCCTGCTGAAGTAGTGGGGGAAATAGACTATTCAGTAATTTTTTCTAGACTTTCGCGCGTGTAAGCGTTTTTATGCTACGCACGTGTCGAACAATATGTATAGAATATGTGTCAGTGTAATAAAGGAGACAATTTATGGCATTACAAGAACATGCTATCAAAGAAATTAAAGAGATTGTTGACCAGTACAAGAATGAGCCAACCCCTTTAATGATGATCCTCTCTGCTGTCCAGACAAAATTTGGATATATTCCAATGGAAGCACAGGAATTAATCTCAGAAGAAACAGGATTGAGCGTAGCTGAAATCTACGGCGTCGTTACTTTCTATAGCTTCTTCTCTCTCAAACCAAAAGGAAAATACATCATCGGTGTTTGTTTAGGAACCGCTTGCTATGTTAAGAACTCACAGCAGGTCATCGACAAATTCCAGACACTACTCGGAATTAAACCAGGCGAAACTACACCTGATGGAATGTTCACAATTGACGCATTAAGATGCATCGGTGCATGCGCTCTTGCTCCAGCTGTCAGAGTAAACGACAAGGTTTACCCGCAGGTCAGAGTCGAAGACGTTGAAAAGATTATCGATGATTGTGAAAGAATGGAGGCTGCAAAGAATGAAAAAGGTAACTAATCCAGAAATGCTCATGGTTGCTAATGCAACCTTCAAGAAGAGACTCGATGCAAAGTTCTTCTCAACAAACGGAAAACGCGCAATCGTCATCTGCGGTGGCACAGGATGCTTATCATCTGATTCCGTCGCAATCAAAGAAAGATTTGAAAAAGTCTTAAAAGACAGAAACTTAGACGGACTCATCTCTGTCAACATGGTCGGATGCTTTGGCTTCTGCTCACAGGGACCATTCGTCAAGGTCTATCCAGAAGATACTTTATATCGTAAAGTCAAAGTCTCAGATGTCGAGACAATCGTCGAAGAAGACTTCATCAACCATGGTATTGTTGACAACTTACTCTATGTTGATCCTCAGACACATCAGAAGATCACAAAGATGGACGATATTAACTTCTATAAGAAACAGAAGAGAATCGCATTATATGGCTGCTCAGTCATCGATCCAGAAAACATTGAAGAAGCAATCGGCTATGGAGCATTCCAGGCTCTCAACAGAGCTCTTCACATGGACCGCCAGGAAGTCATCAACGAAATCCTTGAATCAGGATTAAGAGGAAGAGGCGGCGGCGGATTCCCAACAGGAAGAAAGTGGCAGTTCGCATATAATCAGGAAAGCGATGAGAAATACGTAGTTTGTAACGGTGACGAAGGTGACCCAGGCGCATTCATGGACCGTTCAATCCTCGAAGGTAACCCATTATCAGTCATCGAAGGTATGATGATTGCAGGTTACGCTATCGGAGCTAAACAGGGTTACTTCTATGTCCGTGCTGAATACCCAATCGCTGTCAATAGATTAAACATCGCAATCAAACAGGCTAAGGAACTTGGCTTATTAGGCGATAACATTTTAGGAACAGACTTCTCGTTCGATGTCCATTTAAGATTAGGCGCAGGCGCATTCGTTTGCGGTGAAGAGACAGCTCTTCTTAACTCAATCGAAGGACAGCGCGGTATGCCACGTCCAAGACCACCATTCCCAGCTGTTAAGGGATTATGGGGCAAACCAACAATCGTCAACAACGTTGAAACTCTCGCATGTGTCCCTTACATCATCAGAGAAGGCGTTAAGGAATTCACAAAATACGGAACTGAGAAATCCAAAGGAACAAAGGTCTTCGCTTTAGGCGGCAAGGTCAATAACGTTGGACTTGTTGAAATTCCAATGGGTACAACAGTCAGAGAATTAATCTATGACATCGCAGGAGGAATCCCAAACGGCAAGAAGTTCAAAGCACTTCAGACCGGAGGCCCTTCAGGTGGATGTTTAACAGAAGAACATTTAGACACACCAATCGACTTTGACAACTTAGTTGCTCTTGGCTCAATGATGGGCTCAGGTGGCGCAATCGTCATGGACGAAGATAACTGTATGGTCGACGTCGCTAAATTCTACATGGAATTCATTTGCGATGAATCATGTGGTAAGTGCACACCATGCCGTATCGGTACAAAGAGAATCCTCGAGATCTTAACGAAGATCACAAACGGCGAAGGCGAATTATCAGACTTAGATAGATTAGAAGAATTAGCAGACGTCACAAAGAACGGCTCATTATGTGCTCTTGGTCAGACAGCTGCTAACCCAATCACATCAACCATGAATAGATTCAGAGATGAATATGTCGCTCACATCGTCGACAAGACCTGCCCAGCACACGTTTGTAAGAACCTCATTCAGTACTATGTTGATGAAACAATGTGCAAGAAGTGCTCAAAGTGCGCTAGAAACTGCCCAGTCAACTGTATTACAGGTGTTCCAGGCAAAGAGCCATACAAGATCAATTCAAGCGTTTGCGTAAGATGTGGAACTTGCTTATCAGCTTGCCCATTCCACGCAATCAAGAAGAAATAACGAAGGAGGAAACGACAATGGCATTAGTTAACATCAAAATTGACGGAATCGAATACAAAGTCGACTCCTCTCTCACAGTCTTAGAGGCCGCAAAGCAGTGTGGATACAACATCCCATCATTATGCAGCTTCAACCATGGCAAATGCTCAAAGGCATCATGCCGTGTCTGCTTAGTAGAAGTTAAAGGCGCTAGAGGCTTAGTTGCCTCATGCGTTTATCCAGTTAACGATGGAATGGAAATTTCCATCAACTCTCAGAAAGCAACAGAGGCAAGAAGAGTTTCAGTTGAACTCTTGCTCTCAAACCACAACCAGGACTGCCAGTCTTGCCGTAAGAACCAGAACTGCGAACTTTTAAGAGTTGCACAGCTTGTTGGAGCTAGAGAAGGTATGTTCAAGGGCGAAAAGACACCAACAACATATGATGACTTATCCCCATCTCTTATTAGAGATACCTCAAAGTGCGTTTTATGCGGACGCTGCATCGAGCAGTGTAAGTCAGTTCAGGGCATCGGAATCTTAGGCTTCGAGAACAGAGGCTTCAAGACAATCGTCGGTCCTGCATACAACAAGTCATTTAACAACGTCGCATGTCTCCAGTGCGGACAGTGCGTCACAGTCTGTCCAACAGGCGCTCTCATGGAAAAAGGCGAAATCGACAAAGTCGATAGCGCATTCAAAGCCGGTAAGTTCGTCGTTGTCCAGACCGCTCCAGCAGTCAGAGCTGCTCTCGGCGAAGAATTCGGTATGCCAATCGGTACTCCAGTAACCGGAAAGATGGTCACAGCCTTAAAGCGTTTAGGATTTGCTCGTGTCTACGATACAAACTTCGCTGCAGACTTAACAATCATGGAAGAGGCTAACGAGTTATTAGAGAGAATCAATAACGGCGGAAAACTCCCTATGATCACATCATGCTCACCTGGCTGGGTCAACTATGCTGAACAGTACTATGGCGACATCTTAGGACACTTATCAACCTGCAAATCCCCACACGAAATGGAAGGCGCAGTCATTAAGTCATACTTTGCCGAAAAGAATGGCATCAAGCCAGAAGACATCTTCGTCGTCTCAATCATGCCATGTACAGCAAAGAAGTTTGAAAAAGAAAGACCAGAATGCCGTGGCGTCAACAACTTACCAGACGTTGATGCAGTCTTAACAACTAGAGAACTTGCTACATATATCAGACGTGCAGGTATCGAATTCAACAGACTTCCAAATAGCGAATTCGACCAGGATATCATGGGCGAATACACAGGCGCAGGCGTCATCTTCGGTGCAACCGGTGGCGTTATGGAAGCCGCTTTAAGAACAGCATACTTCTGGTTGACAGGCGAGAATGCTGATTCACTCTTAAAGTGCGAACCAGTCCGTGGTCTTGAAGGCGTTAAAGAAGCTTCATTCAAGATTAAGGATATGGACGTCAAAGTCGCAGTTGTCTCCTCAATGAAGGCCGCAAAGCCTATCCTTGATGACATTAGAGCCGGCAAGTCCCCATATGCATTCATCGAAATCATGGGATGCCCAGGCGGATGTATCAACGGTGGCGGTCAGCCATATGTCAGAAGCTGCATGCTTCCAAATGAAGACATCGACATCGAAGACACATATAGAGCAAAGCGTGCTGCTGCACTCTATAGCGAAGACGAGAGACAGACAGTCAGACGTTCTCACGAGAACACACAGGTTCAGGCTTTATACAAGGAATACCTTAAGAAGCCAGGATCACACAAGGCTCATGAACTTCTCCACACATCATATAACGATAGAGGACACAAGCTCAAATAAGCTAAACAAAAAAACGAAAGCCCACTATTTTGTGGGCTTTTTTCACGTTCTCTTGATGATTTTATTCGCAAAACTGATCTTTTTTTCTCTCACAAGCCTATGAATCAAACGAGAAGTCGCTTCTCTAGTCATATTTAATCTCTTTGCTAAATCCGTCACCGATTTAACCTTTATTTCATTTCCGCTAGTTTTTAGAAGATAAAGCAGTTTTTCTTCGCTTGTTGAAGCGGTGAGGAGTTTTAGCGTTTGATTCAGTCTCTTACTGTCCTCTGATTGATATGTGAGCATTGCCTCCAAGAAATCCCTGTCCTTCGAAAGGAGAGATAGGTATTCTTCTTTTTCCATCGCGACAACAATGGAATCTTCTTGCGCAGTGACATTTCCTCTATACAGATGACTCGAAGAGAAAATGAGGTTATTTCCATATACATCTCCAGGACCTAAATCCTTGTAAACAATCTCATTTCCATTGGAGTCTATCGATAAAATGCGGATGTGACCTTTTAATACTATCTCAACAAGAGAACATGTCTCGCCTTCGTAATGGATATAGGCGGATTTGCCATAGTGTGCTGCGGGATATTTATATTTTTGCAAAATATTAATAATCTTGTTCATAACGTGATTTGAATCACAGTTATTATTTCATTTTTGTTATTAAATACAACAGTGAGGTTATTACCATGAAGAAAAGAACATTAGCATTATTAGGACTGATTGCAGGACTTGCGTCATGCCAGACTCCATCAAAAACAACATCATTAGAAGAGAAAGAGGACGTAAAAGTCATTTGTCCTACCGGCGCTCCAGCCGTTGCCTTCTACAATCACGCTGAAGATGATAGGTTTGAGACCAATAGCGTTCCTTCGAATATTGTTTCATTCTTAAACGAAGCGTCTCCATATGACATGGTCGTTATAGACACTGTCTCAGGCATTAGAGCAATTAACAACGGTGCTCCATACAAAATGGCAGCGACTATTACTTTCGGAAACTTCTTCATAGCCGCAACCGGCAACGATGATGATGGTGTAATGGATTCAGATGATAAGATCGTACTCTTCGGTCAGAATCAAACGCCTGACTTGCTTTTCCATTATATTTATGGAACACAATTCGACTCCGCTATCGAATACGTTAACGCTGTAAGCGATGCAGCGGGCTGCCTCGCCTCCGGAAAGAACGTCGCCACAGGAAATGACGTTGATTATGTATTTGTTGCTCAGCCGGTCTTATTTGCCACTTTAAACAACAAAAACGCAGCAACCTATGGCAAATCTTCCATCTATAAGAACATCCAGGACGAATATAAGGAAAAATCCTCTAATAAAGAGCTTGTTCAGGCTTCAGTCTTCGTAAAAAACACTGATAAATACTCATACGACTCCTATTTATCTTCATTAAAGGACGATATTGATGCGGTCGTCTCCAACCCTAATTTGGTAATAGAGAAGTTGGGCGACTTAGATGAAAATGCCGTGAAGACAAAATACGGAATTGCTCCAGCAGCAATGAAAGGCGTTCTCGCGAGCAATAACGGCTTAGGATTAGGCTATAAGAAAGCTAAAGACAACAAAGAGAATATCAATAACTTCATTAGCATCTTCGGCCTAAGTGAGGTTAGCGATGAAATCTTCGCTTAAGAAATCTCTCTATACTACCCTTGGAATAGTGTTGCTTCTCATCGGATGGGTTGTCATCTCATCCATAATAAAAAACAGCGACATGATTTTTCCTAGTCCATTAAAGACGTTCGAAGAAACTCTTTTACTATTAAAGAAATCATATACATACGCGTGTATATGGGAATCTGTGCTTAGAACCATCATTGGGTTTAGCATTTCTTTTGTGTTGGCTTTTGTCCTCGGAACATTAGGCGGGAATATACCAAACATAAAACATGTAATAAGTCCGTTAATGTCTGTTCTTAAATCAATTCCAACCGCATCGATAGTGTTCTTGTTCCTTGTTCTAGTCGGCGCGAAAAACTCCCCGATTGTAATGGTAGGGATAATCTCGCTGCCTATTCAATATGAGGCGGTTTTGAGGGGATTTGAAAACATTGGCAAGGAATTAAAAGACGCTGCAAGGATTGATGGAGCCCCATTAATAACTAGAATAGTCAAAGTGTATATCCCGAATATCACCCCATATGTTCTAGTTGGTATTGTCTCCTCGTTCTCGCTTTCTTTTAAAATCGAAATAATGTCTGAAGTCATTTCTGGAACAACATCAAAGGGCTTAGGAAGCATTATAGCTGCCTGCCAAAAGAGCGATCCTACCAACATGGTCCCGATATTTGCTTACTCTCTTATAACAATTGTTATCGTCTCTCTTTTGTCTCTTATTTTATATATCCTTGAAAAGAGATTTACGGTTGGTAAAAATAATTAGTAACAGAATTGCTTATTAGTATGTCTAATTCAGTGGAGGCACCCATATGAGAACTAAGATTTGTATTTTGCCTTTAGCCGCCAGTGTATTGACTCTCGTTTCTTGTAAGACATACCCTATGTTCGCTTTTTCCGATAGCTCATACACTTTCGGCGTTGTTTTTGACGGTGTAAATATAGAAGGCTGCGAAGTTGGACAAAAAGGTCAACTTCTGATAGGCGGTGGTATTCTGTGCGAGGGTTTCGAAGAGGTTGTAATACCCGACAATTTAGTCGCTGGTGACGCATTAACCATCAAATTTAGTGGCACACTTGGAATTAGGGAAACATATCCGGCATCAATATTTCTTGATGGCACTCTTAAGTCTTATGAATTTAAGAGAACTCATGCTATTCAGATGGAAGTGGGAGAACTTAAAAACCAATCTTCGCTCCTATACAGCAAATCGCTGATCTTAAACAAAAAATTAGAATATGAAGAGTCGGTTTTCGACGTTAAAAATGAAGATGACCTTGTTTGGGTAACCGTTGATATCGAGGCTACCGAGCGCAATTGTCCGAAGTGCCCTCCTGGCGCTAACTGCTCTCCATGTGCTTTGTATTATGCTGCGGTTTACGATTTTGATCCTTTTGCTCATTCATATAATTAACTTTCGCTTTATTTCGATAAACTATTGACAGTCTGTAATGCTTTGGATTTACAATAGTAATCAATATAGAAGAGGTGCAAATCATGGCGAAAGAGATTGCAGCAGCCGATGTATTATACGAGGCGATAGTAAATGTGAAGAACAAAGAAACTGCCAAGGACTTTCTAGATGATCTCCTGACCACCTCAGAACTCAACGCGCTTAGCGAAAGAGTTCGCTGTGCTAAACTATTCATGGAAGGAAAGACCTATATAGAGGTCACATCGGAAACAACGGTATCATCTGCAACGCTTGCCCGAGTTTCCAAATGCGTTAAGAACGGCAAAGGATACCGCAAAGTACTAAAGAAGAAATAGTAAAAATGGCCCTGATGTCATATAAAGTGACAAAAGGGCTTTTCTTTTGCGAAAACCTCGTTTATCGTTATGGGCTTACTTTGATATACTAGTAGCAGAAACAAGAGGTATTACATATGTCTATTCACATCGGAGCTCCAGCAGGCTCATTCGCAAAAGTCGTCTTAATGCCAGGCGATCCTAGAAGAGCTGAATGGATTGCAAACACATTCTTCAAAAACGCAAAAAAGGTAAATGACGTTAGAGGAATGACCGCATATACAGGAGAACTTGAAGACGGCACCCCAATCTCAGTCATGCCTTCAGGAATGGGAGTCCCTTCAATCAGCATCTATGCTCAGGAACTATTCGCTGAGTACGGAGTAGAGGTCATCATTCGTGTTGGAACTGCAGGATCATATTCAGCAGAATGCCCACTCAAGTCAGTTGTCATCGCTCAGGCGGCATGCCACGACAGCAACCCATTAACAAATTACTTATTCCCTACCTGCTCATATTCTGCAATCGCTGACTTCGATTTACTCGTCAGCGCAGCAAACTCAGCCAAGAAAAACAACATCGTTTCTAAAGTTGGAAACGTCTTATCTGCAAACTGTTTCTACAACCCAGACACAGACGGTTGGAAGAAGTGGGCTCAGATGGGGGTAATCGCTGTTGAGATGGAAGCATATGCCCTCTACTGCATCGCTGCTGGCCTTGGCAAAAAGGCGCTTGCAGTCTGCACAATCTCTGACTCATTTGTCGCTCCTGGAATCTTAACATCCGAGGAAAGACAGACATCGCTTGTTGACATGATCAATGTAGCATGTGACGTTGCTAGAGACTACTACGCTTCAAAATAAACAAAGAAGATAAAGAGGCAACCGCCTCTTTTCTAATGCCTTCAAGATGAACAATAGTACGTTTTTGTTCTTCTTTATGAGCGCAAATTGCAGGGATTAGCACATTGTTATAGTGAAAAAACTTATACGCTGATATTATGGTCATCTGTAAGAAGTACTAAGTGATGGCAAAATTCTAATCATTATGAAAAACTCAACTAGAATTGCATTATTCCCAATCGTCTTGATGTTAACCTCACTTGCTGGTTGTCATGGTGATAGATCTATTACTGTCACCGTTATCAATCAGCATAATCTACCCGTTGAAAATGTTGTTTTAACGCTGAACGGAAAAGAAGCGGTGACAAATTCTAACGGTGTGGCCGTTATCAAAAACGGGTCAGTGAGTGGCACGGTCAAAGCAAAAGAACTTCCACTTGGCTACACAATGGAAGAGCCTTTGAAACTCGACGGAATGTATGATTACGAAATCGTCCTTAAATCATCGCTCATCACCAAAGAAGAATATAGAAAGGGAGTGTCCTTAGATATCGGCAGCATCGGCGTGGATTATATTTTTCAAACCGTTGGTTATGAAACAGATCGATATGGCAACACGACCCTCACCACCAACTGGATTTCTCTTAAAGATAAACTCTCCAAGAACGATTGCCTTATTTTAAATTTCTTCTATGCCGATTGCCCTCCATGCAAAATCGAAACTCCGGTTTTGATTGAAGGCTATGCTCCTCATAAAGACAACGGTGCTTATATGGTCGCAATTGATAGATATGATAAGACGGACCATGATGAAACATATTTAGCCGATGCCAAAAGAGAGCAACAGTACAACTATGATGTTGGATATGATCCTGATAACATGACAGAGACTTACGGCGCCTTCAGCTATCCGACAACGGTCATTATCGATAGGTTTGGTTTCGTGTGTTTCCACATGAACGGTCAAATTCTTGACTCGGATGAATTCTCAAACCTTATCGATTCATTTAAGGGCGAAGACTACGAACCCGTATTCTATAAGAAAAACTCATTTCAAAAACAAGTGTAAAAAGCTTGTTTTTTTGTTAACAAACCGCTTTTCGACTCCTAAAATAAAAATAACTATAGGAGGTTCAGTATGAACTTAATCAAGAAGTGCATTGCCGAGGTTATCGGCACTGCAGTATTATGCTTTGCCGCATGCGGCGTAGCAGTAGTGGCTGGTGGTTCTGATTCCTGGTGGATTGCAACATCGGTCGCATTCGGTCTCGTCATCGTCGCTATGGCTTATAGCATTGGCAACATCTCAGGCTGCCACATCAATCCAGCCGTCTCCATCGCAATGTTTATTAGCGGTAAGATGACACTCAAGGAATTCCTCGCTTATGTCGGCTCACAGGTCGTCGGCGCATTCGTCGGTTCCGCACTCTTAGGCTTATGCCTCATCAACAAAGGCGGATTTGCTTCCCTCGGTGGAAACGAAATCCAAACCGCTCTTCTCGTTCAAGATGGACTCGGTTTCGTTCCAAATGCATGGTCCTACATCGGCGCATTCGTCGTTGAACTCGTTCTCACCTGCGTCTTCGTCCTCGCTATCCTCGGCGTCACAGATTCAAAATTCCACGAAGGCAAACAGGCTGGCCTCGTCATCGGCGGAGCTTTAACTCTTGTCCACTTAATCGGATTAGGATTCACAGGCACATCAGTTAACCCAGCAAGATCACTCGCTCCAGCTGTTCTTCAGGCAATTGCTGGAGACGCAACTTCCTTATCACAGGTTTGGATTTGGATTCTTGCTCCTCTCGCAGGTGGCGCTATCGCTGCTCTCATCTACAAATTCCTCACAAAGGCAAAAGAAGAAAAAGCAGCAGACATCGCTCAGTAATATTCAAAAGGAATATATGGTCTCACTTGAGGCCATTTTTCTTTTGCCATATCCTAATAGTTACTTGGAGGAAAATGTATGGATGTTAAATTCTTGGGAGTGGGCTCAGCCTTCTCGTATAAAGATGATTGCAACTCCTGCTATTGGAAGGAAGGAACGACAATCTATTTCATTGATATGGGTGAGAAAATCGCTTCAAAAATCATAGATAAGGGTCTTTTGAACGATGTCACTTCGGTAAATATCTTCATCACTCACATGCACGCGGACCATATTGGTTCATTAGAGCCTTTATTAACCTACATCCGCGTTTTCACCAAAATAAGCGATGTCACAGTCATATATCCAAATAGAGAACCTCTTGAAGCCTTTATAAAGATGCTCAACTACAAAGGGGAAGTGAATTGGATTGAGGACGACGCTTTCAATCTCAATGGATTACATATAGAAGTCATCCCTCAATACCATATCGCGAACTCTTATGGATACGTCATTAAAGGAAAAGAAGACGGATTCTTCTATTCAGGTGATACATCCGTTCTATCTCTTGACGCCTTAGACCTCTTAAAAGGCGGAATCATCAATAGAATCTATCACGAGGTATCATCAAAGTCTTCTCCAATGCACATTGGAATCGACGACCTTGCTAGACTCGTCCCTGACTCGCTCCGCTCCAAGTTCATCTTAATGCACTTCGAATCGGAGACACTCAAAGAAAAATGTGCGTCACTCGGATTCAAAATTGCCCAAGAGAGCTAACCAGAAAAAATAATTACTGTTTTCGATAAAAAAATGTTGACCTTAAAACGTCACCAATTAGAATTGAGAACAGTTTTTTATTAGGGACTATCCTGAAAGGAGGTTCAGTATGTCCAAATTCATATTCGTTACAGGCGGTGTCGTTAGCTCATTAGGGAAAGGCATCTTCGCCTCTTCTTTAGGCTTGCTTTTGAAATCAAGAGGGCTAAAAGTCTTCATGATCAAATGTGATCCATATCTAAATGTTGACCCTGGAACAATGTCGCCATATCAGCACGGCGAAGTTTATGTAACCGACGATGGAGGCGAGACTGATTTAGACTTCGGTCATTACGAAAGATGGGTTGATATTAACCTAAGAAAGGAATCCTCGATCACCTCAGGAAAGGTTTTCAAAACCGTTATCGACAAAGAAAGAAGAGGAGATTATCTCGGCGGATGTGTCCAGATCATCCCTCATGTCACAAACGAAATTCGTTATAGATTCAAAGAAGCCGCTAGAGTTTCTGGCGCTGATGTCGTAATCGTTGAAATAGGTGGCACGGTCGGAGACATTGAATCTCTCCCATACCTTGAATCCATGAGACAAACTAGAACCGAATTCGGCTATGAGAACGTCATGTTCATGCACAACACCCTTGTCCCATACCTTCATGCGGCAGGTGAAATCAAAACAAAGCCTACCCAGCATTCGGTCAAAGAACTCTTATCAATCGGTATTCAACCTGATGCTGTCATCTTAAGGTCTGAAGTGCCAGTATCACAGTCTGCAAAAGAAAAAATCTCCTTATTCTGCAACATTCCTGCCCGTGGAGTATTTGAAGCAGTGGACCTCAATGTTCTTTACAAACTTCCGCAAACTCTCCATGAACAGGGTTTAGACGATTTCGTTTGCAACCAATTAAGACTCGATGTTCCTCCAGCAAACATCAGCGATTGGAATGCATATGTTGATAAGATTGTGAACTCGAAAGATGAAGTAAAGATTGCTCTTGTTGGCAAATACGTTGAATTGCACGACGCATACTTATCCGTCAGCAGTGCTTTAAAACACGCTGCATGGCATGAGCAACGTAACGTCAAGATTGGTTGGGTCAAGTCCATGGACCTCACAAAAGAAAACATTGATGAAATACTAAAAGATTATGATGGTATCCTCGTTCCTGGAGGATTCGGCGAAAGAGGAACCGAAGGTAAGAAACTTGCCATAAAGTACGCTAGAGAAAATAAAGTTCCATTCCTTGGCATTTGTTTAGGCATGCAGCTCGCTTTAATCGAATATGCCGAAAATGTTCTCGGATTAAGTGGGGCTAACACAACGGAATTCGATCCTCACACAAATTATCCGGTCATCGATTTACTTAAAGACCAATACTCCGGAATCGATATGGGCGGAACACTTCGTCTAGGTCTTTATGATTGTCACATTGAAAACGCTGATTCTCTTGCGTATAAGTGTTACAAATCACACGATATCCAGGAACGCCATCGCCATAGATACGAATTCAACAACGCCTTCAAAAAACAATTTGAAGATGCAGGAATGGTCTTTGCCGGCATTAATCCACAGAAAAATCTCTGCGAAATGATTGAATTACCAGAGCACCCATTCTTCCTTGCGGCGCAGTTCCATCCAGAATTCACTTCAAGGCCACTAAAGCCAAACCCAATGTTTGCGGGTTTCATCAAAGCAAGCATCGAAAACAAAAAATAATAAGGTGGTGCTATACTTATAGCGATGAAAGCCTTACTCCTTTATTCAAAAGCCAGCGGCAGAAGAGATTTCAGCCGCTACCTTTCCTATGTTCATAAAGAGCTGGACTCCGTTTTCGAAACAATCGACATCGTTTGTCCGGAGAGTCAAAAAGAGGCTTTTGAGATAGAAAAGAATGCCCATGAAAAATACCAGGTTCTCATAGTCGTTGGCGGGGATGGCACTTTTAACAACGCGATAAACGCAGTGATGCAAAATGAAGAAAGGCCAATAATCGGCTACATAAACAACGGAACTATGGGTGACGCGGGTAGGTCTTTTGGCGTTACTAAAAACATCAAATCAGGCATAAAAGTGATAAAACGCCAAAACATAAAACCATGCGATTTAGGGAAAATAACCATTGATAATGAGTCTAAATACTTCTCTTATATGACCGCAGTTGGCGCTTTTTCAGATATCTCATATAAAACAAAAAACCATAAAAAGAGTCTAGGGAAATTATCTTATTATTTCGAAGCGATCAGACAAGTTTTCAAAAAACGCGTGATTTCTTACAAAATTTTTGAAGATTTTTCTGAGACGGGTTTTGTGATGATTTTGAATGGCCCGTATGTAGGTGGTTTTAAAGTCGATAAGAACAATTCAATGGATGATGGTCTTATGGAACTGTTTGCCTCTAAAGGGAAGGCTTTTAATGGCCTATGGTCGTATGTTACCAAGAAAAATGTATATAAATTAGCCTCAGATAGAATAGAAATAGAAGTCAAAGGCGAAGACACTACGTGGTGCATTGACGGAGAACAATTTAAATCCGGGAATGCAGTTATTGAAACTGAAAAACTGGCAATTCGAGCCTTTTTCAAACAATAAATGTGCAAATCACTGATAAATACTGCTTTTCTTTTTCTTGCGAGCGTGTGTATGATATAAGGCAAGAAAGAGGTAATTTTATGAGAAAAAAGTCTATTGTTAACGCGGTAGTTGCTCTCGTTCTCGTCGGATTAGCGGCATTAGTCCTCTTCCTCACACCATTCCAGGTTGCAGGAAAGAACTTATCCATGATCAAGATGGGAGACGTTACGCCTAACGCACTCATTTCAATCGTGAAGAATGCTCCAGCAACCTTCATGAACTTATTCGCAGCTTTAGGTTTCACCGGATCTTCAGCTTCAGCCATCACATTCTCCAAATTCGGAATGCCTTGGATTTTATTCGGCGGATTGATCTTCTTGGTTCTCGTTTGGTTAATCCAGTTCATCGGATTCATCGCCAAGAGACGTGGATCAGGCACAGTCTGCACAATCCTTTACTTAATCACAGCAGCTGCAGGCTACATGATTCTTTTATCAGCAGTCACAGCTGGCGCTATTGTTCCTGGCGCCACAATCGCATCTATCGTTAAAGGCGGATTAGATTTCTCAGGCAATTTCGTCCGTAAGGCAATTGTCGTCGGACAGCTCGCTTATACAGCTCTCCCATTTGTTCTCGCAGTCGTTGCATTAATCATGGCAATCGTCTACGAATTCCAGTCACTCGCTGACGCTGTTAAGAACGGCAAGAAGAGAGTCAAGAAAGCTAAAGAAGCTAAATCTGCAAAGAACGCTAAGCTCGGCACAGTCAAAGAAGATGAACCAGCTCCAGCAGCTACAGAAGAAACTAAGCCAGAAGAGAAGCCAGTCGATGAGGCAGCTCTCAAGGCAGCTCAGTATGAAGAACTCGCAAAAGCAAATCAGATCGAGCTCAATACAGAATCACACGGTCCACAGATCGTTCAGAACTTCTATGCATCAGCACCTGCTCCACAGCCAGCACCTGCTCCTGTTCAGTATGTTCCATACCCATACCCACCATTCCCACCTTACTACCCATACCCACAGCCAGAGCCAAAGAAAGAAGAACCAGCTCCAGCTCCAGCACCAGAGCCAGCACCTGCTCCAGCTCCAGTAGTTGAGGAAGATAACAGACCATTAACAGCAAAAGAACTCCGCGAAATCATCGCAGAAGCTCTTGATGATCATGATCACCCAGAGAACGACCGTCCTTTAACAGATGACGAAGCTCGTGACCTCATCCGCCAGGAACTTGACGCTTACTATGCAGGCTCAACTCCAGCAGTTGAAGAAGAACCAGTCGTTGAAACAGTCGAAGACGACACATTAACAGGTGATGATCTCCGCGCTATCATCCGCGAGGAAATCGCTGCTTTAGCACCAGCTCCAGCACCAGAGCCAGAGCCAGTAGTTGAGGAACCAGCACCAGAGCCAGCACCTGCTCCAGCTATCTCACTTGATGACATCCGTTCAGTCATCACTGATGCCTTAGCAGCTCAGTCAGCTAAGGACGCTGAGAAAGAAGAAGCTCAGAAAGCTGTCGAAGAAAGACAGAACGAAGCAATCAAAGCAATTGCAGACTCAGTCTTAACAGCGGAAGAAATCAGAACAATCGTTTCTGAAGAAATGGATAAGAAAGCTGCAGAAGCACCTGCACCAGAGCCAACACTCTCAGGTGATGACATCCGCGCTATCATCCGTGAAGAAATGGCAGCTGAAGAACCAGTTGCAGAGCCAGCTCTCTCAAGCGACGATATCCGTGCAATTATCCGTGAAGAAATCGCTTCATTAACACCAGCCCCAGCTCCAGAGCCAGCACCTGCACCAGTTGCAGAGCCAGCTCCAGTTGAAGAAACAGTTGTTGTTGAACCAGAGCCAGTTGTTGAAGAACCAGTTGCAGAGCCAGCACCTGCACCAGTAGTTTATGAAAGAAAGACATTCGCAGACCGTTTTGCAGATTGCGATCAGTCTCTCTTAGACAACTATAACGAATTGAAGGCCTACCTCTTATCCTACGGATTAAAGAGCAGACTCTCAAATTCAGGCGACACATTCAGATTAAGCTGTGTCACATACTGCAAGATCACAGTCGCAGGAAAGGGACTTAAGTTATACTTAGCTCTCAAACCAAGCGATTTCGCTGATTCGCCAATCCCTGTCATCGATGCAAGCGCAAAGAATATCTACAAAGACATTCCAACATGCTTCAAGGTCAAGAGCGGACTCTCAATGAAGAGAGCAAAACAGCTCATCGACATGGCATGCACCGCTAAGCAGGGCGACAACGAGCCGCTCGTCCAGGGCGACATCGTTACAGCTAACTACGCTGAAGAGCTTAAAGACTATAAGCCTCAGGGTGGTGACGAAGACGACGCTGACGAGGAGTAATCTCGAATTAATTGCACCCTTCCTTTAAGGAGGGGTGCTTTTATTATTGGCAAATGTTTGCTAATATATCTAAGTCGGTTATCCGACAAGGAGATACATTCTTGAACCCTGATAGTTGGCCCATATATATTGGGATAATCATACTTCTAGTATTTATATCTAGTTTCTTCGCAGCCTCTGAGACTGCTTTTTCTTGTCTTAATAAATACCGTTTTGAAACTAAAGCAGACGATGGTTCCAAGACCGCAAAACTTGTTTTGTGGGTTAGGAAACACTATGAGCAGTCACTCGTATCGATACTCATTGGCACAAACGTTGCTGCTGTTCTTTTATCAACCATCTCAACCGCATTGTTTACCTTATGGATGGGCCTTGGAGAAAACCTCGATTGGTTAACCTCCCTCGTAGCCTCAATCGTCATGACCATTATCGTCTATATCTTCTCAGAGACGATTCCTAAGCAAGTTTCCAAGAGAATCCCTAACAGAATGGCTTCTATTCTCTGTTACCCATTATCTTTCTTCATCATTCTTTTCTACCCGATTTCAATCGTGTTCAGGGGGATAATTGCTCTTACGAAGAAAATCACTGGTTCAAAAGGTGAAGAGGAATTCACTGAGTCCGATTTCAACTCAATCATCGATCTTAACGAAAAAGAGGGTTTATTAGAAGAGAATGAGTCCGACTTAATCCAGGCTTCGTTTGATTTTACCGACACATCAGTCAAAGAAGTCCTAACTAGACCTAATAAGATGTTCGAAATTGACATCCAGGGCCTCACAAATTCGAAACTTGCAGAGATTATCTGCTCGACAAAATATTCCCGTATACCGGTTTATTACGGAGAAAAAAGAAGAATCATCGGCACGATCATCGTCAAAAACTTCCTTGCCGCCTATTTAAAGAACCCTAATATCAAACTTAGAGACTATATCCAGAAACCATATATCGTATCTCCATCCATTAAGATGGATGATTTGGTCGACGGCTTTAAAGACCATCACACTCAAATCGCCTATGTCATGAAAGACAAGGAACTTATCGGCATGGTCACAATGGAAGACGTTCTTGAAGAACTTGTTGGTCCTATCAGCGAGAGAAATGTTCTCGGGGAGGATGGCAAATGATAATCATCTATTCATTAATCATCGCCATCTGCGTTATCTTCTCCGCAATGTTCTCCGCGATGGATATGGCATACTCTTCAGTAAACGTCCTCAAGCTTAAAAGACACGCTAAGACTAGCAGGAGCGCTAATCGTGCGCTTAGGTACGTTGAAGATTACGAGACGACAATCGCATCCATCTTGTTTGGAAACGACTTCGTTAATATCCTCGCCTCTTCTATCGTTACTTTCCTAGCGGTTTCAATCCTTAAAGTGAGCGGCAATACATCAATCGACTCAGATACTGCTGAGTTAATCGGTGCGGCCATCTTGTTGATAGTGGTGCTAATATTTGGCGAAATATTCCCGAAAGAGATAGCAAAATCCCATTCATATGCCTTTGCAAAGTTCTTCTCTCCATTCGTAATGGTGATTAGGAAATTGTTCATACCATTTGTGTATCCGACAAACAAATTCGCTCAGTTAATCACTTCTCCGCTTATTGAAAGCGCGGATGAAGATGAAGAGTCGGTTGCGTCAGATGATGAACTTCAAGCGATGGTCGACGAGATTGAACGTGAGGGAATTATCGATCACGATCAAAGTGAGCTTCTCTCCAAATCAATAGATTTCAAAGAAACATCATGTTATGAGATCATGACGCCTCGCGTTAAAGTCTTCGCTTACGACATCGAGACATCATTCCAGGACTTCCTCAAGACCGAAGACGTTTTCAAGCACTCTAGAATTCCTGTCTACAAAGAGAATCTTGATCATATTGTCGGCTATATACCTGTTAAGACCTTATTAAGAAAGCTTGTTAAAAATAAGACCGTTGATGTCAAATCCATCCTCCTTCCTCTCATCTCTGTTCCTAGAACAATGACCATTTCATTCGTCATGGCCATGATGAAAGACTCACATAACCACATCGCTGTAGTTAGAGATGAGTTTGGTGGAACAGAAGGCATCATCACACTTGAAGACATCCTTGAAGAGCTGGTAGGTGAGATGTGGGATGAATCTGAAATTGTTGATGACGCTGTTAAAAAGACTTCAAAGAGAAATATCTATATCGTCAAAGGCATGATGAACATCACCGATTTCTTCAACAGATTCCACATGGATGATGAAGAACTCAACGAAGATTACTCAACATTATCCGGTTGGATAAATGATAGACTCGAAAAGTTCGCACGCGTAGGCGATAAGATAAAATATGGAACTATAGAGTTGATTGTAACAAAGGCAACGGAGTTTACCGTTGAAGAGTGCTCCGTCCATTATTACGCGAGAAGACGCAAAGACAACGATTGATAAGACGCAAAAGAAAAGAGCCTACCGGCTCATCTCTTAGCGTCTTTTCTTTAATTCGTCGATATAGTCTTTATAGACGATTTCCGTTACTTCATCGAGCGATAAGTCATCCGTTGCGATGACAAAGTCTGTAGCGGCGATTTTCTCTTTAGCAAACTCCACTTTGTCCCCGCTTATTCTTAAGGCGATATTCTCATCCGTGTCGCCTCTAGTCTTCATGCGTGCTGCACGCGTTTCTTCCTTTGCGGTTAAGTAGAAAGTGACAACTCCAGGATTGTTTAAAGCCAAGAATGATTTGAGACCATTAGGGTCAACGATGACAACCTTGTCGTCCGCGACCTGAGATTTTGAGCAGCCGTAATAATTTCCGTTATATAAAGTTGTCTCGACGAAATTATCTTTCTCTTTTAGGGCGATAAACTCATCTTTCGATAAGAAAAAATAATCTACTCCATCCGTCTCACTAGGTCTAATTGTTCTAGTGGTGGTGGTAATCGCTTTAACTATGCCGTGCTTACTTCTCAAGAGCTTTGCGACTTCAGTTTTTCCGGAGGCTGACGCTCCAACTAAGATAATCATGGCAACATTATATAAATTTTTTGGGAAATTAATAACTTTTTGGGAAAAAAATCGAAAAAGTCGACTACTTATTAGTGTAGGGAGATTTTTTATGAGATTTTTACTTAAACAATTTGTGGGGACATTATTCCTCGGATGCTTTGCCTCAAATCCGCTTCCAACGACCGGAGTTATTCAAACTGTTGCGTTGAATGACCAAGAGATTGGATGCATTCCAAATAACGATAAAGACTTTACCTTAAGCGTGACTTACACCGCCAAAATGAAAGGAACTCACCAGTTCTTTGTCGTGTTTGATAACACCTTGGTGAACTCGACGGATGAGTTTCATAACGATTCATCGTATCCAAGGTCATATGTGATAAGAGACATCACATGGAATAAGGTAATCATGACAGCTAGAACATGCAAAACGCTGACGTTCACAATCCCAAGGAAGATGATTATGCCGAAAGGAAACATGTTTTATATTTACAATAAGGAATATAACACCGACATGTCTTCTAGCACGAATTTCCAAACGTTCTTCAGACTTGATGTTCAGAGTCCAATAACTTGGGATCTAACTGCAAAAGGTGATCTATATAGAACATCAACCGGTTATACCGGCGCATCGATCGTTGGAGGCAAGGTTTATCAGTCACCTTACACGATTAAACATGTCGGTTTTGAGGATGAGTTCATTAACCCTGAAAAGAACAGGATTCCTCTGGAAAATATTCAGCTTGGAATACTCAATTACAAGAAGGAACTAGTGGCCCCCGTATATCGAGATGCGTACATAAGAGTAACTAGTTATCTCGATGATTTTGATATTTTTCCCCTCAAAACCGATGGATATACGTCATGGAGGGAAATTCCTGTTGAGTTTGAGGAATGCGATAACTCGGAACTTTATAGGCTGAGACTGAGAAGCGATTACGCAGTCACGATGGACGGGAGAACCATGAAAGAACTGATCCACAAGAATCCGCGTGACATGCTGACGAGAGACATTTATCTGCCACCCGTAGAAGCGGGCGATGCAAAAGTGTTCCAATTTGAATTGAATGTCATAGATACGGGCCCAAACCAACTGGACAAATGGGTTTATAGATTTGATGTCACGAAGACAGAGAATTATATCGGTTCATGCATCTCGTCTACATATTGTGTTGGGAGAGATTAATGGCAAACGTTTTTCTAGCAACGATGCTCTTCATTTTGAGCGTGACGATGTTTTCCTTTTCAACAAGCTATGGGGCTTTAGAGAGATCTTTTCAAGGGGTTGACGAGACCTTCGTTTCTCAATGCATTAACGCAACAGACTCATATATGCCATTTTTCGATTTCGAAAAGTTCAACGACCTGGTGAATGAATATCTAATCATTAATTTAGATAGATACAAACCTATGCTTAGTTACAACTTCGAATGCGATTCAATAGATGGGTATTACGAAGAAGGTGAATATAGAGCCACCTATGTTACATTCGCTCTAAACGGCAGTTTTCTATCGTCTTATAACTATTCCAATTTTTCTTCATTTTACATAAAAGGAGGGGATTCCATATATGGATAGGGATGTATCTAAATTTGTGGAGGAATCTTTTTTGAAACCTCTAATAGAAGAAAACGAAGTGACAGATATATCTTTCAACGGATCATCGTTTTTCTATATGACAAGCGAAAAGGGAAGGCTTAAATCCGATATCGAGATCAGCAGCGATAAAGTAGGGGATTTCTTAAGACAAATAGCGAATCTTTCCGAGAGACAGTTCTCATACACAAATCCGATATTAGATGTTTCGTTTGGCCGTTATCGACTCAATGCAACATATAAATCTATTGCAAGAAGCTCAAACGAGAAAGTGTTCACGTTTGACTTAAGAATAGAGTCGTTTGAATCAAAAATCGATAAAGATCCAGGCTTTTTCCCTGGAAACAGCAGAGATTTGATATTGGAAATCCTAAATAACAGGGGCTCTATCGTGATAGGAGGGGAAACCTCAACCGGCAAAACAGAACTCGAGAAATGGCTGTTAACAAAGATGGAGTCTAACACAAGAGTGATTGTTATAGACAACATAGAAGAACTGGATATCATGCGCATACCCCACCTCGATCTAACCGTCTGGATCAGCAATGAAAGGAATGAATTCTCCACATTTCCAAGCCTTATCCGCAACGCTTTAAGAAATAACCCGGATTATATAGTTGTTGCAGAAGGAAGAGGCGGAGAGATGTACGATGCTTTAGTGTCTGCAACATCAGGCCACAGCCTTATCTCTTCAATTCATGCGTTAGATGTGAAAACAATGCCAAACAGGATTGTTAAGTTATGCATGCAAGCAGACAAAAGATCGTCACCGGAAGAACTAAAAGATGATGTCGCTAAGCACATCAAAAACTACATATTTTTAAAAAGGACCCAGGAAGAAGATGGACATATAAGAAGGTTCGTCGATTCAATTGGGCGCTTAGAAGATGACGGCAAAATGAAAGTCATCTTCAGGAGGGAAAAATGATAATTGCTATATTTACCGTTGTCTCGCTCATATATGGAGTGCTGGGTTATCTCTTGTTGAATAATGTGATCATTGGGGTGGTCGTATTTGCCATGTTCGAAGCAATTTTGCTTCTTCTAATCCGCCCAATGGTTATCGAGTATATGGTTAAAACAAGAAGAAGACATGAATGCTATCAGTTCGTGTATTCCTTTATCGTCTCCCTATCGAGCCTAAATTCCGGAGAAGCCGCCTACTTCAGCGCCCTAGAAGGGGTGACGGGAGAAGAAAAAGACATTACGGATTCCATCGCCCAATATGAAGCTAAAGAAAAACTTGAGTATCTCGCCAATTATTTCCAGCAGGATTACTACAAGATGTTTTTATCCATATACAGAATATATGAAGAACAAGGAGGAGATATCCTCGATCTATCGTCTCCATTATTAACCGAAGTGGCTGAAGTTGAGAAAGTGGAGAATCAAAAAGACAAAGTCAAAATGAACAATCTAATCCAGTTTTTGTCCTTATGGGGACTAAGCGCTTTGATTCTAGTGTCCATAAGATTTGGGTTATCGATGTTCTATCAAGAACTATCTAACTCTGTTTTATACATAATCCTGACATTGCTTTATTTCATTCTAGTCATCGGCTCTTCGATATTTTTCACAATGAATATGACTGGAGAAAAACTCAAATTTGAATGGAGGAAAATGCATGTTAAAAAATCTAAATAAAACGCAATTGATAGTGCTAATCGTTGGTGATGTAGTGGGGATTGCCTTAATAATACTAAGCTACATTTTTCAGCAGTCTTTACTTCTACCTATTTCGCTTTTCCTGATACTCGCTGTTGTGAATTATTTATTCATAACGAGCCCCAAAAAGAAAATTCAAGACGAAAAGGATGCATTATCGCAGGAATTCATAAGGATTTTCTCTTATTTTGCCATCTATATCAAAAATGGTCATCCGGTATATAACGCGATAGAAGAGGTGATTCAGTATGCAACCCCAGCCATGGCAGAAAAACTAACCAACCTTCTTTCTGAGATAGATAAAGACAAAAGCGTTAAACCGTATATCTCGTTCGGGGAAGAACTTGGCACTCTGGAGTGCAAACAAGTCCTCGTGTCCATTTATAGGATGTCCATAGAGGGCGGAGACTCATCATATATCAATCAATTTAATTTCTTGTTCTCCTCACTCCTCCAGACAGAGAGAAAACAAGAAGTCAAAAGACTGGAAAAGAGACTCGCCACTAGTTCGTACTTCCCCTTAATAGGAAGCACGTTAACGATGATCATGATAACAGTTGGAATAATCAACATTATGGGAGGTATTGTAAATGGGCTCTAAACTAGGTTTTATCTTAACCCTATTTTTCATCATCGAAGTAATCGCCTATTCAGGTGACTTATATTCAATACAAGCGATTCATTCATCCTTGGATGCGGCCGCTTTAACAATAGCTAAAGTCATCTCTTTAGAGGGCACGTTGACACAAGAGGCTCTATCTTTGATAGAGAAGAATAAAGCCGTTATCGGTGTTGAAAATAGCTATGCAACTAGACCGGGTGATGTCTTTGTCTTCACCTTATCTAGAGAATACGATCCACTTGTGATGTCGCAATCTACCGTGACGGTTTCTGTTACCCGCTCGACCGTCATTGGATATTTAGATTAGAAAGGAGGTTATATGTCAGAACTCAAAGGAACTTTACTAACAATGGTCTTGGTTATCGCTGTTTTCGGTATCATCGCCGCTGTTTTAATCCCGGCTTTCCAACAGTCCGCTCAGGATGTTGCAAGTCAAATTACGATTTCATCGTCACTAGGCTAACTACAAATTACAACTTGAAACTCGTTTTACAAAGTTATAAATTGCACTATAATCACATCGAGGTAACACATTATGAGTACACAAGTTGAAGAAATCAGAAAATTCTTAGCCGACAAGATCGGCACAGACACAGTATCAGATGACAGGGCACTAAAAGATTTAGGTTTGGACAGCCTTGATGTCGTTGAAATGTGTCTTGATTTAGAAGATAAATATGGAATCCAGTTCGCTACTGAAGAACTCGCCGAGTTCAAAACGGTTGGTGACTTACTTGGCAAGATCGATTCCAAAATCGCTTCAAAATAAAAACTTACACCAATAAGAGCGGTCAATATGGGCCGCTTTTATTATTAAAGATGAAATCTTGGTTTATTTCTTGTTGCAAATCTCATTCTATTTGCTTAATATATTTGAGCGCTTTTAAAGAAGCGTGAAGTCTAGTGCTAACTTAGCTCAATGGCAGAGCAATCGGCTGTTAACCGATCGGTTGGAGGTTCGAGCCCTCTAGTTAGCGCCAGGATGGCCCGTTCGTCAAGCGGTTAAGACACCACCCTTTCACGGTGGGTTCATGGGTTCGAGTCCCGTACGGGTCACCAACAGACGAATTAAACCGGATCATATGGTCCGGTTTTTCTTTACCCATGAACCCATTTCCGTACATCAATGGGTGATATAAAATGTTATTTAGAGTATAAGAAACATATGGATAAGACATTTGATAATTCAAATATAGAAATAAGGACCAAAAGGCTTCTCTTGAGGCCATTTAAACACTCCGATTTGTCGGACTTCTTTGAATATGCAAGTGTGCCGGGAGTGGGTGAAATGGCTGGCTGGCCATGTCATACCTCCATGGATGAGTCCCAGAACATATTGAATTTGTTTATTGAAGAGAAAAATGTTTTTGCAATTGTCGATGGCGACAAGGTAATTGGCTCAATAGGGGTCGAATCCACAAACAAAGAGCATTACCCTGAGCTTGATGATTTGAATGTGAAAGAACTAGGTTTTGTGCTGAGCAAGGCATATTGGGGCATGGGCCTCATGCCAGAAGCTGCCGAGGCTTTGATAAAATATCTATTCGATGTTTTTGGTGCCGACTGCTTAACTTGCTGCAGTTTTAACTTCAATTCACAATCCGCTCGCGTCCAACATAAGCTTGGGTTTGTCGATTACAAATCATTCATATACGAAACAAGAATGGGAACCAAGGAAGAGTCTACAGGAAGGGTTCTATGGAATAAACGCGTTCCATTAAACGAAAGGGTTTATCGATATCTTTTAACGATTCCGTGTGGCAAAGTTGCCACCTATGGTGATATCGCCACTTGGTTAGGCGACAAGAAACTCGCAAGAGTGGTGGGAAATATACTCCACAACAACCCTGAACCTGATAAATACCCTTGCTATAAAGTCGTTAATTCTCAAGGATGCCTCGCAAAGAACTTTGGGCTTCCAGGTGGAATGGAAGAACAAAGGAAAAGGCTTGAAAAGGATGGAATTGTCGTAGTTGACGGCAAAGTCGACATCAAAAAGTACCTTTATGTTGCTTATTAATTTTTGCGGTCTACAATTAATGCCCGCTTATGAAGGTATTTAAGAATAGCGAACTAGATTTAACAAAAGGCAACCTCTTCTGGAAGATGCCTGTCTTTGTTATTCCTTTAATGCTGACATCGGTTTTCCAGTTGCTATATACAACTATCGACTTATGGACCGTTTCAAAATTTGGTGGCGGCTCTACATCGATGGCCGCGATAGGAACAAACACTGCGCTAATCAATCTGATTATCATCGTTCTTGTATCGTTAGCTACCGGAGCTAATGTCTGTATATCAACCGCCAAGGGATCTGGAAACAAAGATAGAGCTCAAAGAATATTGAACACCGCCATGTTAATCGCAATGATCGGTGGAGTGGTGGTCGGCATCTTTGGCTTCTTCATGGCTAGAACATTCCTCGAATGGATGGATACTCCAGCGAGCATGATTGAAAATGCTGCACTCTACCTGAAGGTTTATTTCATCGGAGTTCCTCTCCTCATGATTTATAACTTCGGAACCCAAATCCTCAGAGCGTTAGGTGACTCAAAGAGGCCTTTATACATGCTCATCATATCCGGAATCATCAATGTTGTTTTTGATTTTGTCTTTGTGTATTTCCTGCATATGGACGTTCTCGGGGTCGCCTTAGCGACCGTTATATCCGAAGGCGTATCCGCCACATTAACAATACTTTGGTTCATATTCTCCAAAACCGTTTTCGTTAACCTCAATTTCAGAAACATCGCAATTGATAAGGTTGCCGCAAAAGAGATATTTAGAATTGGAATTCCTGCAGGAATACAGGGTCTTGCTTTCTCAATTCCAAACGTCATCATCCAATCAAGTTTATATTCCATCAGCAACACGGTTATTGATGGGGTAACAATCTCTCAGGACGAAATCGTTGCAGGGGCGGCCGCATCCGCTCAAGTGGAAGGTTATATATTCCATCTCCTTGATGCTTGGGCAGTGGGGATCATCTCATTTACCGGACAGAACTTAGGCGCCATGAACGCCAAGAACATAAAGAAATGCTATTGGTATGCCGTCAGCTGGATGATGATCGCGTGGGTTCTCTGCGTCATCGTCTGCACGATCATTCCTAACCAACTATTATCAATATTTATAGAAGATGGAGAAGGTATCGTTGCCGCTAACGCTCTTGCGGCAGGAAGAGAAAGAATGTTCCTCTTGCTATTCACATACTGGTTAGATGGTTGGATGGACATCAACGGTAACTATTTAAGGGGAATGAAACAATCCACGCCACCTGCGATACTCACCCTTGTTGGTTGCACCGGAACCCGTATATTGTTCTTGCTCACCCTCTTCAAAATGCCATATTTCCACACGATCATTTGGCTCTATGCAGCATTCCCAATCAGTTGGATATTAGTCAATCTCGTCTATATACCATTGCTCACCGTGCTCCAAAGAAAAACTCTTAAGCCCCTAGAGGAAGTATCCTTCCAATAAGGGCTTTTTTGTTAACTCTACAGACCTGTGTTTCCTGAATAGAAACGAACAAAAAGTGATTATTGTGCGCAATTCATGCGTAAAAAATTACATCTTTTGCTAAAAACCGCTCATATTGAGAATTGCCCACTCTCTTTTGTTTACAATTGTGTTTATAATTAACTATCAAAAAATTAAGGAGGCTGTTATGGCTGAAAAAAGAAAAAGCTTTTTTGAGACCCCTTTAATGAGGACCAAAATAAAAAGCGCAACCGTATCGCTATTTCCTGAGGCTGCATTAGGTTATTTGCTTGGACCTATCCTTGCTCTTCTCGCAAATGGCGTCGTAAACATTTGGCTCGTTCAGTATTGGGACAAGGTTCTTGGATTGGGAACCTGGGCTCCACTCTTCGAGACACTCCTTCCTATCATCTCCGCAATCGTTATCGTTATCGGTAACCTCTTTGTCGGACGTTTGATGGAAAGAAAACCTTCACTTGCAGGTAAAGCAAGACCATTGATCTTGATTGGAATGCCGGTAGTTGCTGTTGCATTATTGGTCTTATTCCTCGTCCCACTCCCAGCAGCAGCTGGCGAGCAGACAATCATCGAGTCCATGCTGCCAGGTCACTCATTGCCAACAGATGGAATGCTTCTTGCATCAATCTTAATCGCTGTTGGTTATAACCTCTATTATGCAATCGCATGGCCACTCTACTACACATCACACTCCGCATTAGTCAACCTTTCCACACGTGATGGTGGAGCTCGTGGACTCTTAGGCACAGCAATCATGGCAGCTCAGCTTGCTGCAGCTGGTGTCTCAGGAATGTTCGGTGGCATCTTAGTCGACTTACTTGGTTTATTACCAGTATACAAATTCTCAGATGTTTATGTCGCTGCTCATGCGGCTGAATTAGGCGAAGGCGTCACAAAAACAAACGACTTCAACCTCGTTAAGAGCCTTATCCCAGGCGTTGATTACACAACTGAAATCACACGTGCTGAGGCTAACTCCAGGTGGACAATCCTCTTGATCGTCATGGTCGCGGCACTTATCATCGGCTGTTTACTCGAATACTTCTTCACACGTGAGAGAATCACAGAAGAAGCAGTCAAGAACGCAGAAGCAGTTGCTGCTTCAGGCGAAGAAGTCAAAGAAGTCAAAAAGGTTTCTATGGCTGACCAGATCAAGGTTTGTATCAAAGACAAATATTGGTGGTTCATCATTATCTTCTTCTTCCTCTACCAGTTCGGTGGTCAGATGAAGAACAACGCAATGTCATTCTACTCACAGTCAATGACAGGCGGAAACTCAGTTTCATCAGTCATCAACACAGTTGGTGCTATCCCAACAGCATTAGGTATGGCTATCGTCTGGCCTATCGCTGCAAAACTCACAAAATCTAAGACAATTGCTCTCGGCGGCGTCATCGCATTCCTTGCAGCAGCTGTCTGCTACATCCCAGTCTTTGCTAATACAGGCATCGCTGCAACAACTGGTATTGCAGTCGCATCCTTCTGCGTCAAAGCATTAGGAACAGCTCCTGCTATGTATATCTCAATCGCGTTAATGGCTAACGTCCTTGACCACCAGGAAGCAGTCCACGGCATCCGTACAGACGGATTCACAATGGCTGTTTATGGCTCAATCATGGTCGCTATGTCAGGCGTCTGTAACGGTATCATCGTTGGTCTTAACAACGCTATGCCAGCAGTCGGCAGAATGCTCAACACAACCCTCGCATTCGGTGTTGAAGGTGTCTGCTACCTCGCAATCGCAGCAATGTTCATCTTCATGAACGTCGAGAAGTTCTCCAAAGTTGATAACCTCGCAATCGTCGCTGACCAGAAGGCTAAAGTCCTTGCTGCAGGCGGTGAATGGGTTGAACCAGCTGTCAGAGCAGAACAGGAAGCAGCTGAGAACGCAAGACTCGTTGAAGAGGCTCGTGTTGATCAGTTAAAGAAAGACTGCGAAAAGAAGGGATTAGACTTCGACGCAGAGAACGAGAAGTTCTTAGCTAAGAAGGCAGAGAATGATGCAAAGGCAGCAGCTAAGAAGGCTGATGCAGATGCAAAGAAAGCGGCAAAAGAAGCTGCAATCCCAGCAGAAGTCAAAGAAGCTAGAGCAGCTAAGGAAGCAGAAGCACTTGAGAACGCAAGAGTCGATCTCAACAAAGCACGTGTTGCTGCAGGCTTACCTGAATACGTAGCTTAATTAGGTTAAAAAACTAAGGGCAATCGAGAGGTTGCCCTTTTCATTTTCACAAATTGATTTCTTTAAGTCATAAACTGTCGTTTGTGTAATCGAATAATTTGGTAGAATAAAAAAGACTAAGAGGACATATTATGAGCATTTTATTCAATGACGGTTGGAAATACTCGCGACTTGGCGAGAACAACTTCAAGAGCATCGCGATTCCTCATGATGCGATGATTTATGAAGAAAGATCACTTGAAAACAAGGGAGGCACAAATAACTCCTATTTCGCAGGTCTTGATTACGAATACGTAAAAGAGTTCGACCTTCCAGAAAACTGGAGAGGAAAAAAGGTTGTCATTGAATTTGAAGGCATCATGATGGTGTCCAATGTTTTCGTTAACGATGTTTTGGTCTCTCATTGCGATTATGGATATGAAGATATCTACGCTGACATAACCTGCCAGTTAAAAGAAGGAAAAAACATCATAAGAGTAGTGGCCATCAACCATGATCAGCCAAACTCTCGTTGGTATACAGGCGCGGGTATTTATAGAGATGTAAGCATTCACCTGTTGCCAATGAGCCACATATTGGTCAATGGAATCAAGATAAAGACGGTGGATTATAAAGAAGGAAGAATATCCGCCAATATAAAGACAAATACACCGGGAACAATAGACTGTAGGGTCCTATATAAGGACGAACCTGTTACAAACGCTTCTGTCTCAACGGATGGCGATGCAAATGTGGAGATTGTAGTTCCAAATGCGAAACTTTGGAGCACAGAAACACCTGAGCTCTATGAACTAGAAGTCAACTTCAACGGCCATATCGTTAAAGAGAGGTTTGGCATTAGGACCGTTCATATGTCTAAAGAAGAAGGTCTCACAATCAATGGTGAGAGAGTCATATTGAAAGGCGCGTGCTTCCACCATGACAACGGTTTAATCGGTGCTAGAAGCCACAAGGCTGCCGAATATCGTAAAGTTAGAATCCACAAAGAAGCGGGTTATAACGCCTTAAGGTCTGCTCATAACCCTTGTTCCAAAAACATTTTAAACGCATGTGATGAAATGGGAATTCTTGTAATGGATGAGTATGCTGACGCCTGGTATATCCATAAGACCCAGTTTGACTGCGCATCATTCGCAGCCGTAACTTGGAAAGAAGGCCTGAAAAACATTGTTGATAAAGATTTCAACCATCCATCCGTCATTCTCTATTCGACTGGAAACGAAGTGGCTGAAACAGGCGAAAAACGCGGAATTGAATTAACAAAGTCATTCACAGAATACTTGCATGAGCTAGATGACACAAGATACGTCTCCTGTGGAGTTAACATCTTCTTCAATTACCTCTATTCACTTGGATTTGGTGTCTATAGCGATAAAAAGGCAGAAAAGACCGCAAACTCCTCTTCAAAGAAGAAAAAACAATCAGTTGGATCTGAATTCTTCAACGATTTAGCGGGATTATTAGGCGCCGGGTTTATGAAATTTGGCGCAACACTCCATGGTTCAAATGTTAAGACTAGGGACGCTTTCGCCAATATGGATGCCGCAGGTTATAACTACGGTATCAATAGATATAAGAGAGACTTAAAACATTACCCAAATAGAATGATTCTTGGTTCAGAGACATTCTGCTCCGACGCCTATAAATTCATGACTATAGCAAGGAATAATCCAAGACTGATCGGAGACTTCGTGTGGGCGGGGTTCGACTATTTAGGTGAAGTCGGAATCGGCTCCTGGACAACAGGCGACTATTGCGATAACGACTTCTCTCATCAAGTCGGTTGGTTAACAGCCGGTTCTGGCCGTATCGACATAACAGGAAAGCTTACATCTGAATCGGATTACACACGTGTCGTCTTCGGATTAGATCCAATCAATATGGGAGTCATCCCTCCATATCATTACAAGAAAAGACATTCGCCTTCTAGCTGGAAGTTCTCCAGAGCGGAACGTTCGTGGAACTATCCTGGATGCGAAGGATTGACAACTGAAGTTGAAGTCTATGCCGAATGTGATCATATCACCCTTGCACTCAACGGTAAAAAACTCGCAACAAAGAAGATGCATAATGACGCTAGAACAATCTTCAAAGTCAAATATCAGCCAGGTGAGCTTAAAGCTATATCCTATGACAAGACAAACAATGTTCTTGCGGAAGTCACATTGAATTCTGGAGGTTCCATTCCAACATTAAGGCTAGAACCAGAAGCGGTGGAAGTCGGTAGCGATGGACTCGTTTACGTCAGAATGAGATACACAGACGAAAACGGCATGCTTATCTCAAGCGCTAGAGGAGACATCAAGATCGAAAAGATGGAGAATCTTGAACTCGTAGGATTTGGACACGGTGGAGCTTACAATAAACGCGGTTATATAACCGATGTGTCTGACACCAACTTCGGTGAAGCCCTTGCCGTCTTTGCGCCAATCGCGAAAGGGAAAGCCTCTATTGAATGCTCATCTCCATTTGGAAACGCCTCGACAACTGTTGAAATAATCTAAAGAATGCCACTTCGGTGGCTTTTCTTTTTTCCTAGGTGGTATCTTCTAGAGAGATGGTAAATGTAATATACAATCTTGTGATTCTCCTTAGACGAGCTGTTTTAAGAGATTCCCAATGTCCCACTTAATAGTATAATTCACATCAGAAGAGGTACCTTTATGGCTAAGAAACCTAAATTGACGCTTCAGCAAGAAGAAGAGCGTCGCAAAATAAAAAAGACAAACCCTATTGTGTGGTGGGCATATAACGTGCTCGCGCATATCGTTGCGGCTCCATATCACGCTAAAATCGAGATGGTCGATGATATAAGAAAAGAACCAGGACCATGTTTCCTAATCTGGAATCATCTCTCAAGAAGAGACTACTTATTCCTCCAACTCGGCATCTATCCTAGACAGTTCAACATGCTCGCGGGATATAACGAGTTCTTTAGAAAAAAATTCAGATTCCTGTTCCATCTTGTAAACGTCATCCCAAAGAAAAACTTCGCAAGCGACATGGTATCTATCGCCGGCATGCACAGGGCAATCAAACTTGGGAATGTTGTAACTTTCTCGCCAGAAGGAACATCATCCATGTTCGGTATGTCTCAGCCTATCGTTCCGGGAACTGGCAAGTTCTTGAAACATTATGGCATTCCGATTTATTGCATGGACTTAAAAGGCGCATATCTCATGTCTCATAAAGTGGATATCCATGATAAACCTGGCAAAATCTATGCAAAAATCTATAAATTATTCTCCCCAGAAGATTTAAAAGCCATGTCTGGAGACGAGATTCAAGATAAGATAAACGAAGTCTTTAACCATGACGACTATGTTTGGAACAAGACCGCAAGAATCAAATACAAGATCAAGAAAATGGCATGTTCCCACTGGGATGACATGCTCTATAAATGTCCTAAGTGTGGGGAGGAATTCTCGATTGTGGCTGAAGGCAATTCATGCAGATGCACCAAATGTGGCAATGGCATGAACGTAAACGAGTATTATGATCTTCTTCCTTTCGATGATACTTGCGTTATCCCTGAGACTCCATCAAAGTGGGTTGATTGGGAAAGAGCGGAAATCATCAAAGAGATTAGAAAAGACCCTAACTATGTCTTTGAACGAAAAGTTCAACTTGGATATCTGCCACCATATAAGACAGTAAAAGACCCAAACACTACAGAAATCTGCGGTGAAGGCGTATTAAGAATCGATCATGAAGGCCTCCATTACAAAGGCACTAAGCTAGGCGAGCCATTTGAGATATTCGAAGATTACAAAGAAGTGTACACGATGAACGTTGAGAATGACTTCAAGACGTTTGCAATCTTCTATAATGGCGAACTCTTTGAGTTCTATAGACCTGAAGGTTCAGACCATTTCGGCGCTAAAGCGATTATGCTTGTTCAGGAAATGCATCGACTCCATGTAAATACATGGAAGAACTTCCCTTGGAACGATTGGATGTATAAACAGGCAGAAGAATAAGAAGAGAAAAGTCTCCCGTTTATCGAGAGACTTTTTATGTTACTCAGCTAAGAGCTTCTCCAACTCATCAACGAGGTATTCCATTCTTCTTGTAACCGCGAGGAATGGTTCTTTTGTCGTTAAGTCAACGCCTGCTGACTTGACCTCATCGATTGGATAGTCGCTTCCGCCCATCTTGAGCATGTTGATGTAATTCTCGAATGCGCCAGGTTTTCCAGCCTTGACGTTTTCATAGATCAACATTGATGCTGTGAATGAAGTCGCGTACTGATAGACATAGAATGGAGTGTAGAAGAGGTGTGGGATATACGCCCATACGAACTGTTTGAACTTTTCTTCTCTGATATCGATTCCGTAGTACTGTTGATAGAGGTCAACCATGATGTTTGATAATACTTCGTGGTTGATTGGCTCGCCTGCTTCAGCCTTCTTTGCTGCTTCCCACTCGTAGTGTCCGAACAATGTCTGACGGTAGAATGTTGCGCAGATTTCATCGATTGCCTTCTGTAAGAGGAAGATTTTGTCATTTTTAGACATGTCTTCTTTCTTCATTAAATAATCAAGTAAGTTGTGTTCATTGAATGTTGAAGCGATTTCTGCGACGAAAATGGTGTAGTTCTGCTTCAAAATTGGCTGGCCTTCCATTGAATACAATGTGTGGACTGAGTGTCCTGACTCATGAGCGAGAGTGAATACATCATCTAAACCGCCATTGTAGTTTAAGAGGATGTAAGGATGGACATCTGATCCGCCTGATGAGTATGCACCTGATCTTTTTCCTGGTGCAGGATAGACATCGACATAGCCTTCTGCAGTTACTTCTCTTGCCTTTGCCTTATAGTCTTCCGTATAGAGTCCCTCAAGTGAGTCATAGAAGAGCTTTAGAGCATCTTCATATGTGTATTTTGTTTCACTCTTAGCGAGCTGGATGAATCTATCGTATGAGCGGAATTTTTCTAATCCGAGATATTTTCTCTTAATCTCGTAGTACTTCTTTAAAGCGGCAGTGTTGCTTGAAGCGACTTCAACGAGGTTTGTGAATACGCTGGTAGGGATCTTATTGTTGAAGAGATGCTCCTCAAGAATTGAAGAGAACCCTCTTGATTTGAGCTCTGCCATCTCAGCATTTAAAACCTGAGAATAGATTTCTCCATAGGTATTCTTTCTTTCGTCATAGTAGCTGTATAAAGCTTCAAAGATCGCTTTTCTATCTTCTTCGGTCTTTGCGCCTTCGACTTCGTGCGTCCAGTTAGCCTGCGTGACTGTTAACTCTCTGCCATCTGACAACGTGATTGTCTTTGGCATAGCGTCTGCGACGGACAACATGGAGTAAAGTTGTGATCCCGCGTTTGATAAAGCGCTGTAGTTAGCAAGCAATCCTTCTTTTTCTCCGTCGAGGACAAACTTCTGTGAGTTGAAGAGTTTATCCATCTGGTAATCGAAGTCTTTATATTCAGGGTGCTTTGCAAAGAAAGCATCGATATAGTCTTTGCCTAAAGCGAGAATCTCAGGCTGCGCATATGAGTCTGCAGCGCCTAAATCGTTGAATGCTAAATGGACTCTAGCCAAGTCTTGTGCATTCTTGGTATCTCTCTTGTCGAGGTCGCTTCTCATGCTTGCGAATTCAGCAACCTTCATGAGTCTCTTTTCAATTTCTTTGTTGAGTTCGAAATAACCGATTAAACCCTCGTCGGTTCCGAGTTTGCCTTTGAATGAGGCGACTCCTGGAATTGCAACTTCCTTGCACCAGGCTAAGCCCTTCTCAAATTCTTCCTGAGAAGCGCAGATTCTTGATAAGTCCCAAGATGTGTTCATGTGGTCTCCTTATTTCATCCGTTTTACGGATATCATTACATGCGTATTATAACTAAACATTTTCAAAACTAACCAAAAAACGCATTGAAATAGTTTATTTATATAAATTATTTGGCTTTCAATGTATAATCCGAGGCATGAAGGTATTTTTTGAAAAATTCAGAATGCTAACCAGAGCCCAGAAAGTGTGTTTCATCCTTGAAGCGGTTTTTGGCCTCCTAACAGTAGTGGTTGGCATACTTTTCATAACTAGAGTCCAGTGGCTTTACGCTACATACAAAGATGAGCTAGCGCACCCATACACTCCTGAAACAATCTGGAAAGCCTTCGCTCCAATCATGGCAATCGTTATTGTTTGGGGACTTATGCTTATAGCTGTTGGAGTCTTATCCATCATTTATCCGCATGAGAAGAGGTTCAGATACCAAGGTGCTAGGGCTGATAACATCAGAGAACTTGAAGCCAAACTTCCAAAAGAAGCGGTGGCCGGAATGGAAGTTGAATACGCCATAATCGAAAAGCAAAGAAGAAACAGGCTCATTGGTTTTATAGTCTCCTTAGCGATATCAATCGTCTGTGCTGTTTTTGTCTTCATGTATCTCTTGAACAAAAACAATTTCGTCGGTTCAAACGTCGAAGAGTTAATAAATGAAATAGCTAAGTGCATGGAGCACATCGTGCCATTTATCGTCATATCATTTGCGACATCTTGCATAGTCGTCGCTTTAAATGAAATCTGGGCAAAAAGGGAATTTGAATCCCTAAAATGCGTGCTAAAAGCCGCTAAAATAAACCAAAGACCTCTCCCTAGAAAGACTTTAGACAAGAAAATTGTCTGGCTAATAAGGGGAATTGTTTTAGTCGCTGCTGTGTCATTTATCATTTTGGGCATCTTCAACGGTGGAGCAGCAGAAGCTCTAAAGAAAGCCATCAATATCTGCAAAGAGTGCATAGGAATTGGATAGTATGAAGATCAAACAATTCTTTAAAAACATCTGGGGATGGCTAAAAGACCACACCCCAACTAGACGTAGAATCGTCCAGCTCTATGTAGCTCTTCTTTACAACGCAAACATCAAAGGTTTCATCAACGCCAGCATATACACCGGCAAAACCAAATATGTATGCTTGCCAGGGTTTAACTGCTACTCATGTCCAGGTGCTATCGGAACATGCCCATTAGGCGCTCTTCAGAATTCGCTAGAGTCGGCCAATACCAGAACTCCTTACTATGTACTTGGCTGTATTATGCTATTCGGCCTCATCTGTGGAAGAGCTATCTGTGGTTGGCTTTGCCCAGTTGGACTGCTTCAAGAATTCGCCTACAAGGCTAAGACTCCAAAAGTCAAAAAGTCTAAGTGGACTAGAGTGGCTTCCTATTTAAAATATGTAATCCTCGCCGTCTTTGTAATCACCATCCCGATCATGTATTCATTCATCGGGGCTCAGATACCTGCGTTCTGCAAATACATTTGTCCTGTCGGAACATTCGAAGGATCTTTAGTCCTAATGTTTGATCCTGCAAACATGGCCGATATGGGTCCATTATTCACATGGAAATTCTCGGTTTTGATGGTGTTCATTGTTTGCTCAATGTTCTTCTATAGATTCTTCTGCAGATTCTTCTGCCCACTTGGCGCAATTTACGGTTTCTTCAATAAAATAGCCTTATTTGGCATTGAATATGACCCTGAAACCTGCACAAACTGCGGTCTTTGTTTAGATAAATGCAAAATGGATATCAAGCACGTTGGTGACCATGAATGCATATCTTGTGGTGAATGTCTCCCTGTTTGCCCTGTTAACGCGATTAAGTGGAAGGGCGATAGATTCTTCCTTGCTCCAAACGCAATCGAGACACCGCTTCCAGAAAAGAAGATTAATCTCGGAGAGATGGTCACAAAGCAAGAGCCAGTTACCTCAGAACCTGAGATATCCATTGAGCCAATCAAACACGATAGAATTAGACCTGAAATGGTCGCAAAGAACCCGAAACCTAGAACCAAACTCAAGAAAGGTTGGGCAATTGGAATTGGAGTGGCGATGACGGTCGCACTCGCTTCCGCTCTAGTTTATTACAATTTCATCTTAAAGGATGAAGAAGGGTTTGAGGTTGGAATGCACGCTCCTGATGCATCATTCGACTTGATCAAATCTAATGGCGCTATGATTGATGAGCCAACAACTTGGACTATTTCAGAGCATTATGGCACACCAACCATTCTCAACTTCTGGTACACCGAATGCCAGCCTTGTAAAGCAGAGATGCCTGAGTTCAGAGAGTTCTACAACAAATACAGCACCGATCTTGATCTCATCATCATCGATGCTGGCGACACAAGACAAGAATGCTACGATTACATCTCTGAGCCTAACGGAGGTGTCGATTGGAATTCGATGAATATGGACTTTGCGATGGATTACGATTGTGAGTATTCGAAGAAATACAATCCAACCGGCTATCCATTAACAATCGTTCTTGATGGCGAAGGCTCAATCGTTGGAATTGAAAACCATGCGATTAGCATCAGCATCTTAGAGGATTACGCGACAAAGTTAGGAATCGCAAAATAAAAAAACTCGGTTTTTTCCGAGTTTTATTTCTTTTTTGCGTCTTTTACGAGGATTTTCCTAGCAATCTTGATGCCGACGTTATAAGGGAATGGCCTCAAATGTTTATCGGCTTCCTTTAAAAGCTTTCTAATTGGGAGATGCTGTGGACAATGTTTCTCACAAGCGCCGCATTCGATGCATTGAGATGCGAATCCAGGCTGCAGCCTTAATCCCATGTTCTGTGCAAACTCGAATCTCGCCTGCATCTTTTTATCTATATACAGGAGATTGTAGTAGTAGAAGTTCGATGGGATATCGACACCTTTTGGACAAGGCATACAGTATCTACACCCTGTGCATCCGACCTTTTCTTTTTCTTTGATGATTTTCTTTGCTTTAGCGATAACTTCGAATTCTTCTTCTTTGAAATCGCCGATTTGGGCAGAGGAAGCAACGCGAATGTTCTCCTCAACCATCTCAAGTGAATTCATGCCTGAGAGAACACATAAGATGCCCTCTTGGTTCCAAAGCCATCTGAGACCCCACTCCGCTGGAGAGTAATCATGTCCGCTCTTGGCCATTACATCCTTTGCACCTTTAGGAAGGTTGACTAACTTACCTCCTCTTAAAGGTTCCATGATAACGATTGGAACTCCTTTGTTTCTGGCCTCTTCCAATCCGCGTCTTCCAGCCTGAGAGTGCTCATCTAAATAGTTGTATTGGATTTGTGCAAAATCCCAATCGTATGCATTTAAGATTTTTAAGAACATTTCAGTCTCTCCATGATAAGAGAATCCGATCTGTCTAATTGAACCATCTTCTTTATGTCTCTTGATGAAATCTAGAATTCCTAAGGATAGAAGGTTCTCCCACTCAGCATAATCCGTCATCATATGCATTAGGTAATAGTCAACATATGTGGTTTGAAGTCTCTTCAATTCTTCTTGGAACGTCTTTTCTATAGCCGTGTCTTTTCTGATCGCATATTGTGGCAACTTAGTCGCAATGTAAACTTTTTCTCTAATCCCGTTCTTGGCAAGAATCCTTCCCAAACATTCCTCACTTCCGGGATATAGATAAGCCGTATCGTAATAGTTAACTCCATGTTCATAAGCGAACATGATTTCTTTTTCCGCTTTCTCAAAATCAATAACACCCGCATGCTTGGTGAATCTCATGCACCCATATCCAAGCTGCGACACTTTGTTTCCGTATTTATCTAATCTATATTCCATGGCGATACCTCTATATTAGTGTTAATGGAATTTTGACAAACTGCAATAAAAAAGCCTTCTAAGAAGGCTCTTAATTGTTTTCCTTAAGCTTTCTTGACCATCGCAAATGGGAATGCGTAAGCACTTCCTGTTGCGTTATATGGATTCTTGACGAGTGTAATGGTGAAAGAGAAGGACTGCTCTTTTCCAGATGTTTCAAACTCGTATTTGAAGTTTCCGTTTTCGTCTGTGACTCCGTTTGCTTTGAAATCTGCCATAGGCTGTCCGTCTTCATAGGCTCTTGTACATTCGACCTTGAGTTCAACGTTTGTGTCTCCCTGCCATGATTCGAATGATAATGTGGACTTTGTTGAGGTGTTATAGACGCAATAGAATTTTTCATCCTGCTTAAGGGATGCTCTATAAGCGCCATCAACCATCTGAAGTGGATTTGATTCTGAACAATCAGCGTTATCAGTCTCGTCTAAATAGACTTCTGTCATTGTAATTTCAACATCTGGATTTGCAGGTGTTGCGACGTGTCCATATGGATTGTATGTGAGTTCTTTTTTGTTGAAACTCATCGCATGAACATAGTAATTTGCCTGATTCTCAGTATAGATTTCTGCGTATCCGTTTTCATCGCATGCAACAGGTGTCAAGCAGATGCCTGTATCCATATCGCACCACTGAGCTTTCATTCCTTCGATCGCGTTGCCTAATGAATTCTTGATGGTAGCAGTGTATTTGTATCCTGTTGGAGCAACGCTTGTATCGTCTGAAGTTGTTGGTTCTGGTTTCGTATCTCCGCCGCCACATGCAACGAGCATGAGTGGAGCAAGCATTAACAATATTGATGATTTCTTCATAAGTCTCTCCTTCTTTTGAAGTGCGTGTATAGTGTATAGAGAAAACTCAAAAGTATCAAAGAAACTTTTTAGCAAAATTATTCATCTACATTCTCTAGAGTTCTTAATGCTACAAAAGATTTAATATTTTGCTATCATTATTGACTGCATAAGACTATGTCTTGCAGTACAACAAATGCCATACGATTCAAAGAGCGAAACTGAAAAAGAATTTGGATACTCCTACGAGGAAATCAAGAGCGATCCTACTCCCGGACTTGGCGATGAATATCAAGATGCCAAGTACGTTCTTTCGACATTGAATAGAGATCATGCAACTAAATCGAGAGCAAGAAGGAAGAGCAACAATATGAAAACTATTGTCGCCGCCTTAGCAATTGGCGTTACAAGTGTTGGCGCAATAAGCGTTGTCCTTATCTCGAATTCCAAGAAAGATGACAATGGTCAGATTCTCATTAATCTCCCTGAAAACATTGAGGAAATACAGGATATATCCTTAATTCACGGAGATTTTGATTACTCATCTGTGGTTTATGAGAAAGAAGGAAACTATTATATCGATACTTTGCCACTGTTCTCGGGGACATATAAGCTTGGCATAACTGAAGCGAACCAAAACGTCATTGAGGATGAGACCGATATTGATGCCGATAGGGGTGAACTTACCGCGTCTTGCGAAATCTCTGGGACTAAATACGTGCTGTCAACTGGAACATCAAACTTTGATGGGTATACCAATTTCGAAACAATTCTTTTCTATCAAACACTACCTGTTTATTTCTATGATAACGGCACTCCTCTATGCGAGGCTGAAGTTCTCGAAGATTTCGAAATTGAAGTTCCTGCCGTCGCATCTATCAATTATTCAGTCATCACATTTGGAATTACGACTCGCTACGACGGAGAAACAATCAAAGTGCCATTAATTGGAACATCCCCAATAAATATGTAAACTATCAACTAGAGGAGGAAAAACATGAAGATCAACGAAGACATCAAGAAAGACACAATCGAAGCTAAGAAGAGAATCAAAGCCGAGAAGAACAAACTCAGCCCTGTATTCATCATCACTCTTATTTTCGGCTTAGTATTCACAACCGTCATGCTTTTAGGAGGATTGATATTCCCTGCAAGCGTGAAGTGGATTTATCAGTCCATGAACTTTTTTAAGTTCTGGGATTTGGCGTCCATCGAAGGGGTGCCTGATGCCGCAATCATCTTGAGAGTGGCTTCCATTCTTATCGTATTAATGACTCTTTCTAACACAATTAGATTCGTCATTTACGTATCAACCCCTTATGTTAAAAGAAAAGCGTTGATGAGCTTACTCTCATCGTTCGTTAAATACCTCGCTGCAGTAATTGTCATATTCGCTGTACTCGGTGCTTTAGGAGTTGATGGAGTCACGCTTCTTGCATCAGCTGGTATCATCTCCATCATCGTTGGTCTTGGAGTTCAGCCACTTATCGAAGATGTTATCGCAGGTATCTTCATCGTGTTTGAAAAACTCTTTGACGTAGGTGACATCATCGTCATCGATGATTTCCGAGGAACGGTTACAGAAATCGGTATTAGAACTACCCAGCTCGTAGATACCGGTGGCAACGTAAAGGTTATTAATAACTCAGACATCCGCACCCTCATCAATATGACGAACAATCTCTCAGTTGCAGTTTCTGCAGTTCAGATTGAATACAGCGCTGATATCAGAGTGGTCGAGGCCGTTATAAAATCAGAAATCAAGGACTTAAACTCAACAATTCCTAACTGCATTGGCGATGTTATTTACCTCGGAGTCTCTGAACTTGGTGAATCTGGAGTTGAACTTAAATTCATTGCTAAATGCAAAGAGGAGAACAGATTCCAAGTTGGAAGAGATCTTAATCGCGCAATCAAAATCATGTTCGATAAACACAACATCAACATCCCATTCAAGCAGGTGGTTTTCCATGATAGCCAGAAGGAACCGCTTCCTGAAATCACTGGTGTTGCTGAGATCGAAGAAGAAAAGCCAATCAAGAAAACTCAGCCGGAAGATGAATACGGAAGAATAATCGAGAAGGTTATGTCTTGGGAATATTGCAATGTCAGTAAACTCCAAAAGGAATTCGCCCTCTCATTCACATCCGCAGCAAAGGTGATTGGTCAGTTGCAGCAGGATGGAATCGTTTCTTCTACCGATTCGTCTTCTAAAGGCTACAAAGTCACACATCACGATAATTAATCTAAGATTAAGCGTTGGCAAAACCCAACGCTTTTTATATGATACTTATATGGATTCAAACATCGATGAAATTAAGGCCATAATAAAAAAGGCCGAACGCATTGTTTTCCTTGGAGGGGCAGGTGTTTCGACCGCTTCTGGCATACCTGATTTTCGTTCTCCACAGGGCCTATATAACATTCGATCGAAATATGGAATCTCTTATGAAAGAATGCTTTCCCATTCCTATTTCTACGACCATACGGATACATTTTACGAGTTTTATTGGGACTCAATGGTGAATGTAGAAGCCAGGCCAAATGATGCACATATCGCTTTGGCAGAAAGCGAAAAACGCGGCAAAAACCTCGCCATTCTTACGCAAAACATCGATGGATTGCATCAAGATGCTGGTTCTAAAAAGGTTTATGAACTACATGGTTCAGTCAGAAGATACTACTGCGAGGACTGTATGCATTTATCAAAACTAAAGGATATCAATCCTCATGGAATACCAAGGTGTCCTAAATGTGGTGGTCTTCTTAAACCGGACGTTGTTCTTTATGAAGAGCCGCTAAACGAGACCGTCTTGACTCATGCGATTATCGATATGCAGCTCGCGGATGTTCTGATAGTTGGAGGGACATCGCTAAACGTTTACCCTGCAGCAGGCTTGATATCGTATTTTGAAGGCAGTACCTCAATCCTAATCAATCTTGAAGAAACACCTCTAGATAGAAAATTTGACTATGTCATCCATGATGATATTGGTAGAGTACTTAAGGAGATTCTCTTATGAGCAGTTATCATCCATTCAAACATTTTGTAACCATTACCAAACATAGACACCAAGTTATCCGCAACGGATTCCACATGGGCATCTTTTGGCACGCATTAGGGCATGATTTGAGCAAGTATTCTCACACTGAATTCCACAATTCGGCCAAGTATTACGTTGGAACGTCGTCTCCTGTGTTTGAACAAAGAAAAAACGAGAATATGGCTTCTACCGTTTGCCTTCATCATTGTGGTCGCAACAAACACCATTGGGAATATTGGGCCGATTTCTTTAGAGGCCATGTTCTCGCAAAGACCATGCCTTACAAATATTCAGTAGAATATGTTTGTGATGTTATCGCTGCCTCAATGACATATTCCAGAAAGAACTTCAAACCTAATATGCCGCTAGACTATTTCAACGCTAGGAAAAGGCATTACTACATGACAGAAGCAACCAAGCAATTCGTCACTTGGTGCTTTGAACAATATGCGTCATCAGGTTGGAAAAACCTGAAGAAAAAAGACACCAAAAAAGTGTACTTAGAGATTACATCTAAGTACCCTGATGTAGAGATCATTGACGAGCTACAATACGAAGAAGATTTGATTCCCCTAATATAGGGGAGTATACTTTCGCAGTATCCAAGGAGGTAAAACATGGCAAATAGAGTACTCATTATTGGATGCGGAAAGCTTGGATCTGCCCTTGCTAACCGTTACGCAGAAGAAAAATACAACGTTTACGTTGTAGACCAATTTAGTGGCGCTTTTGAGCGTCTTAACGATTCCGATCAGTTCTCTGGAGAGAAAATCATCGGTGACGCTTCTGACGTTGATACTTTAGAAAATAAATGTCATATCAAAGAAGTCGATAGAGTCATCATTGCAACAGGCGATGACTGCCTAAATCTTTTCTTAGCTCAGTTATCAGAAGTTAGATACCGCATCAAACATATCTATGTGCGTCTTGATAACAGCGATATGGCTCCATTGCTTTTCGGCTATAACTCAGTCCAGACAATTTACCCATTCAACTTATCGGTTGAAAAATACAACGAATTAGTAGGAGGAGAAGACTAATGGCTAGAACAATCGTAATCGCAAACGGTACTAATGAAGCTTCATACATCTTCGACGCTTTCAACCGTGACGGAAACAAATTAATCGTCATCAACAGCAACAAAGAATTCGCTAATGAATTCTCAAAGACCAAAAGACATGACGTCATCGTCGGTAATCCTTGGAACTTCCATGTTCTTGAAAAAGCAAACATCACAAACGCTGATATTTTCATCGCTTTATCCACAAAAGACACAGACAACTATGCTGCATGCTGCATGGCTGCTAACTCATTCTATGTTTCTAGAACCATCTGCTTAGTTACAAACCCATCAAACGTTGAGGTTTATAAATCACTTGGTATCGATTCAGTCATCTGTTCAACACTCCAGTTAGTTGAGAACATCAGAAACGAATCAGATATCAACGGAAACCTTAAAGTCATCACAATCGAAGATGAAGTTCAGGCTTTCGAATTCCAGGTCTATTCAAACTATGAGATCTGCGAAAAAACAATCATGGAGATCAAATGTCCTCCAATCGCAACTATTGCCTGCGTAAAACGTTTCAGACCAAACGCCGGCAGCGGTGAGCCTGTAACCATTGAAATGGCTAAAGGTTTAACCGTTTTACACGCAAACGACTCAGTCTACTGTGTCTGTCACAGAAAAGACGTTGACGAACTTAGAAAGTTCATGACAAGAGAGAAATAATGGCCATCTTCAAAAAGGAAAAGAAAACAGCAAACGGATTCCGTCTTTTGTTTGGATACCTTGGACTCTTTATTGCAGTTGAGGGATTCCTTACTCTTTTACCTTTGACCATTTTAGCTTTCTATCCTGCAGAGTGGGGCTGCTGGATGGACTTTGTAATCCCTGCAGCAGGCGGTATCGCTATCGGTTTATTGATGTTCTTCACGTTGATTGCTGGATGCAAAAAAGGAAAATTCGGTAAGAGAGATGACTCCCTCCTTTTATTCCTTTTGTGGATTTCTGCGATCATTTTGGGCGCAATGCCGTTCTTTATCGATTCGCTTGTTGGAAAATCAGGACAATCAGGAAGACTTTCAATGGACTTCTGGGAGTCGTTCTTTGAATCGATGTCCGGATACTCGGCAACTGGTTTAACCGTATATGACGGATTCTTAACGGATATCCCTAGTGCTCAGTATCAATTTGCCCATGTATTCCTGTTCCATCGTGCTCTTATGCAGTTCATTGGAGGCGTTGGACTCGTCCTTGTCGTCACATCAATCGTCAGTGACAAATACAATCTCAAATTATTCTTTGCAGAAGGCCATAACGACCACCTTCTCCCAAACATGGGCAAGACCGCTAGATGGATCTTCTTGATTTACACCGTTTATATTCTTCTCGGCGCTGGTGCGCTTTGGATAATCGGCATGGACCCATTTGAAGCTCTATGCCATTCAATCTCATGCCTTGCTACAGGTGGCTTTTCAACTCGTGCAAATGGTCTTCAGTATTGGCAAATGGGTCAGACGGATGTCATTGGAAACATCATCACACAGCCTCTCTCGTTTGGCCGTCAAATTGCAATGGAAGCCGTTTTTGAAATTTTGATGCTTTTAGGAGCAACGAGCTTTGTCATTCATTTCTTAATCTTCACATTATTCGCAAAACCACACAAAAAAGGAGTGGTTGGGGAGAGATTTGTCGCGTTATTCAAGGATTTTGAGATAAAATTCACTGCGATTGTCATCATTTTAGTGACTTTCATCACAAGCGCATACACCTTCGTTTACGCTTTTGAAACTCCTCAGTTGATGACTGAATACTTGAATGTTCACGGCTCATTGAGCATCGGTGAGTCACTCAGATACAACTTATTCAACGTCATCTCCTGCTTAACTACAACCGGATATTCAAACTGCGGCCCTTTAAGTCCAAACACAGGAAGCCTTGCCGCTTTAGGACAGGTCAGTGTTCTCTCATCCGTATTCCTCATGATCGTCGGTGGTGCAGTCGGATCAACAGGTGGCGGTATCAAGCAATATAGATTTGGTGTTGCTATTAAAGAGTTCTATTGGTCAGTCAAATCTAGATTCGTAACCCATGGCACAGTATCGGCAAGCCCAATTACACATCACGGAGAAACAATACAGATTTCCGATGCGGACAAATCTGACGCTTATAACTATTCGTTCTTGTATCTTGGCGTTTTATTCGTCGGCTCTCTCGCGCTCCTTGCTCTTCCATATACAACTTTCGGAAGCTCGGTCTATAACTTTGCCTCCGCCCTGTCTGGCACAGGCTTAGGCTTATTTGATTTTGAAGTAGGAACAACAACCGTCTATTCGTTTACTGGGTATAAAGAAGCTTTGCTTGCAACAACTGGCGATGCCACCGGTTATTATTTGATGCTAGCGATTATAGATGTTGGCATGATTCTCGGACGTCTCGAAATTCTTGCTTGCTACTTCGCATTCAAGTCGTTCTTCTATGACCCAATCAGGAACGTTATTGTCACTGGAAAATATAAAGGCCTCATCTATTTCCTTAAGGAACAGAAATCGATTGCCATCAGAACAAACAAGATGGATAAAGCTGAAGCCATCAGCGCTGTTATTGATGAATACGAAAACCTTTATGAGACCAATGTTAGGGTGAACGGAAACCACGCAACGCTCAATAACGCAGACGTTAGAAGAATCTTGGTCTCAAGACGTGATTATTACCTATCGTTATCTTCAATTTCAAATGACGCGAGGGAAAAGGAAAGATATCTAGGAATGGCCGCCGAACTTAACTGGCTCCTTCCTAGAAAACTTAGAAAAAAGATCTAAAAGTCAATATGTCGATATTCAAAAGGAGAAAAGAAACGATATATGTCAACGGTCTCCCAATGATATTGGGATATCTTGGCCTCTTTATGGTGGCGGAAGCCATCATAACTTCTTTTCCTTTGGCTATCCTCGCCTTCTATCCAGGCGAAGCTGGATGCTGGAAGGACTTCGTTATTCCTAGCGTTGGAGCGTTGCTAATCGGCTTGGTTTTATATCTAATTTTCCTTGCTGGAAGAAAATCTGGAAAACTTCATAAGAACCAAGAATCTGTAATGCTCATTCTCTTGTGGCTTTCCGCTGTTGCAGTAGGAGCCTTCCCGTTCTACGTCTCTACCCTTTATGGTGAGATGAACATGTCATACACTGAATCCTTTTTTGAGGCTATGTCAGGATATTCAACAACTGGTTTGACCGTTTTCCCAACGGAATGCTATTTAGGCCAGGGATTTGAGTTTTCCCATGTTTTCTTATTCCACCGCGCAGTGATGCAGTTCGTCGGTGGAGTTGGACTCGTCTTGATCTTCACGTCATTAATCAACGACAAGAACAACGCCAAGATGTTCTCCGCTGAAGGTCATAACGATCATCTTTTGCCTAACATCGCTAAAACCGCGAGATGGATCTTCCTTATCTATATCGTCTATATCGCTTTAGGAACGATTGGACTTGTGATTGTCGGACTGGATCCGTTTGAAGCGCTTTGTCACTCGATATCATGCCTTGCAACAGGCGGATTCTCGACTAGAGGCGAAGGGCTTTTATATTGGCAGGTGGGACCTGGGGCTTTAAGTCTTGGAAGACAAATAGCCATGGAAATCATCTTCGAGATATTGATGTATCTTGGCTCAACCTCATTCGTCATTCATTTCTTGTTCTTCACAATCTTCTCAAAAACCAAAGAGAAGGGTGGGGCAAAGAGACGCTTTTTACAGACATTTAGGGATTTTGAGCTTAGATTCTCGGTGATTTTCATCTTAATAATCGCATTTATGGCAACTGCGGGCACTTGGATGTACATCAACCAGAACATCGGATTATATGGAGATTATCTCACCTATGCCGGAAGCGATCATATGACAATACTAGAGTCATTCAGATATAACTTCTTCTACAGTGTCTGTGCTTTATCAACAACCGGCTATTCAAACGCTGGACCTCTTGCTCCTGCTACAGGCTCGCTTGCAGCTTTAGGCGACTTCGCGATTATCTTGTCGATATTCGCTATGTCTATAGGCGGCGCTACAGGCTCAACAGCAGGCGGTGTGAAGCAGTGGAGATTTGGCATTGCCATTAAAGACTTTGCCTGGTCTTGGAGAAGTAAATCCAAAAACGATAGAACTGTCTCAACCCATCAAATGGCTAGACACGGAGAAATCGTCGATGTCGAAGATTCAGACAAGACTGAAGCGTATAACTATATCCTTCTATATATTGTCACCCTCATCATCGGATCATCCATAATCGCCATGCTTCCATATACCGATTTCAGAAGCTCAATATACAATTACTCATCCGCTTTATCGACCCTTGGCTTGACCGTCTTTGATTTTGAGGTTAATGGAACGGTTATTCACTCATTCCTAGACTATAGAGATTGCTTAAAAGCTGCAGGAGAGTCACTGCTTCCATATAACATCATGCTTATCGATTGCATCGTTGCCATGATGTTTGCCCGTCTAGAGATCTTCATCTGCATTTACGCCGCAAAAGGCCTCTTCTATGACCCATTGATGAGATTTGCCGCAGACGGAAGACACCGTGGACTCATCCACACCTTGAAGAGAGATAGAACCGCCGCAGTCAGTCATGAGAATCTTGTTAAAGCAGAAGCGATTGACATCATAATTGAAGCGTATGGAGAATTAACAAAAGCCGTTATCGAGTCAAAAGGAACGCATGGAAAGCTCAAGACTCGTGATCTATATGACGTTATGGAGAAAAAGAGAAACGAACTCATGCTTCTTTCTGAATCAAGCGAAAACGAAGCACAGAAGAATAAGTGCATTCAAATGGCTTCTTATATAAACGCATATCTCCCGCCTAAAAGAAGGGTTTAAAAACAACTTGCTATAGCAGTGCAATTAGGGTAATATTTTGAAGCACAGGGGATTAGTACAATGGTAGTACAATGGTCTCCAAAACCACTGACACGAGTTCGATTCTTGTATCCCCTGCCAAAACGAACCAATAAGAGGATATAAAATACCCTCTTTTTTCTTTACTTTTTAGCACATTTGCCGGAAAAACTTGGATATTTTATCTTTTTGACATCAAAAATTAGCAAGAAAAAGTGCTTAAGGTGGTTATGCATTTTTACTGCAAAAGTATAAAATCCGTTAAAGTGTTCAAATCCATTTACGTCAACCATATGAAAACTAAAGTATTGATACACTGTTATCAGTACTTTGTTATTTTTAGGGATTAAAACGGCATTTTTGAACTGTTTTTTGCATTAACTTACATGCTTTAGTGATTATCTTTAATATTTAAAATATATCAAAGTTATACTTCTAACTTGGGTCTCGACAACAAAATAAAACAAATGGTGGGATTTGAAATTTTGCATACTTTATAAAGCTTTATCAACCACATTTATTAACCACATCAGTTGAAATATTAACCACATATTTAAGGTTTTTTAATCTTATCAAACTAATTTACAAATGATAAGATATATGATAAGATAAATATGATAAAAGGAGACCTGTTTATGTATAGAGAAAATGAATTTATAGAATTAAAAAAATCTTTGTCTCAATTAAAAGAGGGCGTT
>JAKSVF010000029.1 GCA_024408235.1 Bacilli bacterium | reverse complement strand
GATATTGTTGATAACCCTCTAGATGCGGTTGAAAATTTTTGCTCTTCTTACCCTGTAACTTTGCTCTTAAAAGGACCGACTACTTTAGTTGGAAATAACAAAAAAGTCTATTTTGTAAATAAAGGCTGTCCAGGCATGGCAACTGCGGGATCTGGGGATGTTTTGTCCGGCGTTCTTGCGGGCATACTCGGGTATAGTAAAATGGAAATCGCGTACACGAGCGCCTGTGCAGCGTATATAAACGGACTCGCAGGTGAAATGGCTTCTAGCGACTTTGGAGACATATGCATGACAAGCGGAGATACCGCTAGGTCAATTTCTAGAGCAATTAACCTCATTACAAAATAAAAATGCGACTAACTATCGCATTTTATTTTTAACTATTATATTAGGTAAAAAGATAACAATTATACTTCTAAACCAAGCGCCCTGAAGCATTCGATAAGCGTTTTGTTGCTCTCAAATCTAATTCCGATACAGTCGATTTCTTCGAGTGGTTTGAGGTTTTCTTCCGAGTCATCGACCACGATTACCGTATCGAATTTTGTTTTGAATGATTTGATTGCGTTCTTATAGATGTTAATGTCAGGCTTAGCTAAACCGGTCTGACACGAAAGGAATATGTCATCAAAATGTGGCGCGATTGGCTTTGAGTTTTCTTCAACAAACTTAATCTGGCCTCTAGCGCAGTTGGAAATCATGCCAACTTTGCACGTTTCTCTGAGCTTATCAACAATCTTGAAAAGCTCATCATTTCGTTCAACAAGCCCCTTCCATTCCTCGATGACTTCGTCTTTATCAAATCCTAGATCCTTTTCAAGCATCTCGGCGATGTCAAGGAAGTGGCCTTTACCCAAATCTCTTTCTTTGGTGTATAGAGTTGTTAAACGTCCCGCTTCAGGGTCGCCATAATATAGCTCAAAGAAGGATTTCACGACTCTTTTATAAAGAACACCGAAGCAATCGAATAAAACTAATGTGTTTTTTCTTGCCATCTATTTGCCCTCCTCTACATTATGCGCATAGCGATATGCTCTAATAGCGCCATTTGCGGTATCAACTGAAAGATTCAGTAGAACAGAACCCAAATTTGTGCCGAGTTTAACGCCTCTGCAATTGTATTTAAAGACTTTGGTCTTGTCTTTCTTATCTAAATAATAAACGTAGACTTTAGCGGTGCTGAACACTCTTCTGAACTTGAGGTGAGATACGCCTTTAAAATAGATGTAGCTTGGATCTTTTTGGGCCTTTTTCTCAATCTCTCGCCTTTCCTTGGCTGTACCAAAGAAGTTCAGCTTCTCATAGTTATAGAAAATAACTTTGTCTTTATAGACGTCCGCAGCTTTGAAGCTGAATGGATACTTTCTCTCGTTAACTACTTCATTTTCCATAGCGATACTATAACAATTTATTTTCTAAACTGTTTTAATTTTTTAAATTTTCACATCAAATAAAGCGCTTTTATATGCAAATTATGTTAAACCACTAGTAAATTTTCGCAACTTTGTCATATAGTTTTACGGCCGAATGAATAAACTAATGCTATAGAATAGGACAACAAATATGGATTTAAAGAAACTTACCATCGGCTTCGAATTCGGATCGACAAGAATCAAAGCCGTTGTTATTAACAATGCTCATGACATCATTTGCCAGTCAGACTATCTTTGGGAAAACCAGTACTTAAACGGCGTTTGGACATATGGCATGGACAAGATTGTCGAAGGAATGCAGTCCACTTTCAGAGATTTGCTCAAGAATTTCGAAGAGAAGTTCGGTGAGAAATTGACCACTGTCGGTGCAATGGGCATCTCAGGCATGATGCACGGATACTTGGTATTCGACAAAGAAGGAAACCTCCTCGCTCCATTTAGAACCTGGAGAAACACAATGACAGAGCAGGCTGCTGATATCTTGAGTGAGGAACTCGGATTCGCGATCCCACAGAGGTGGAGCTGCTCACATGTCTATCAGGCCGTGTTAGATGACCTCCCAGAAATTAGCAAGATCGATTTCGCAACAACACTCGCAGGCTATGTTCACTATAGATTAACCGGCGAAAGAGTAGTCGGTATTGGTGAGGGCTCAGGCATGTTCCCAATCGATTCCTCAACAATGGAATTCAACAAGGAAATGCTAGCTAAATACAACAAGTTGATCGAAGGAAAAGTCCCTTGGAAACTTGAGGACATCTTCCCAAGAAACTTAGTTGCTGGCGAAAACGCAGGCTACTTAACAGAAGAAGGCGCTAAATTCTTAGACCCTTCAGGCACATTCCAACCAGGTGTCCCAATGGTGCCACCAGAAGGTGATATGGGCACGGGCATGGTCTGTACAAACTCAGTTAAAATCGGAACAGGTAACGCAAGCATCGGTACTTCAAACAACGTTACCATCATCACAGGAAAGAACTTACCTCCTAGAAAGACTGTCGATATCATCGCATCTCCTTCAGGAGCACAGGCTGCTCTCATTCACGTCAACAACGGAACAAGCGACATCAACGCTTGGGTCAACCTCTTTGCAGAAGCGATTGAACTTGGCGGCGGAAACGTATCAAAAGGCGAGCTCTATGTAAGACTCTTCAACAAAGCTCTCGAAGGAGACCCTGATTGCGGTGGACTCCTCGGATACAACACAAGCTCTGGAGAACCAGTTCTTGGAATCAATGAGGCTAGACCTCTCTTCCTCAGAACCCCTAATAGCGTAATGTCACTTGCAAACTTCATGAGAGTCGTTTGCTGTAACATCTTTGCCCCAATCAGAAAAGGCTTGGACATCCTCGCTCAGGACGGAGTTAGAGTAAATAGAATCACCGGACACGGCGGTTACTTCAAGACCCCTGTAGTTGGAGCAAGAATCTTCTCAAGCTCAGTCAATGCAGAGATTGTCACATTAAGATCAGCAGGAGAAGGTGGCCCATACGGAACTGCTCTCTTAGCTGCTTACTACCTCTTCAAAGAAGACGGTGAAACTCTCGAAGAATATCTCGACAACAAAGTCTTCAAGGGCGCATCCGCATCCATCGAAATGGCATCACCTGCCGAAATCGAAGGATTCGAGAAATTCTATCAAAGGTATCTTGCCTCGTTACCAGTCGAATATGAGGCTATCAATACATTAAAAGTTAATTAATTAAGGAGCAAAAACACATGCTTAATTTACCAAAAATGAAAGTGGGAATTGTCGCTGTTTCAAGAGACTGCTTCCCAGAATCCCTTTCCGTCAACAGAAGAAAGGCATTAGTCGCTGCATATAAAGCAGCATATGACGCAGAAGACATCTACGAGTGCCCAATCTGCATCGTCGAATCAGAAATCCACATGGTTCAGGCACTTGAGGACATCAAGGCAGCAGGCTGTAACGCATTGTGCGTTTACCTCGGAAACTTCGGACCAGAAATTGCTGAGACATTACTCGCAAAGCATTTCGATGGACCAAAGATGTTCTGTGCAGCAGCAGAAGAAAACGTTGGAATCCTCTCAAGCGATAGAGGCGACGCATATTGCGGTATCTTAAACGCTTCATACAACCTCAAACTCAGAAACGTTAAAGCTTATATCCCTGAGAATCCAGTTGGAACAGCAGAGGAGTGCGCTAAGTTAATCCACGACTTCCTTCCAATCGCTAGAGCAATCTATGGCTTAAACAACCTTAAGATCATCTCATTTGGTCCAAGACCACAGAACTTCCTTGCATGTAATGCTCCTATCAAACAGCTCTACAACCTCGGTGTTGAAATCGAAGAGAATTCAGAGCTCGATTTATATGAATCATTCCTCAAGCATGAAAATGACCCAAGAATCCCTGATGTCGTCGCAGATATGGCAGCAGAACTTGGCGAAGGCAACCAGAAGCCAGAAATCCTCCCACGTTTAGCTCAGTATGAGTTAACACTCTTAGACTGGGTCGAAGGACATAGAGGCTACAGAAAATACGTCGCTCTCACAGGCAAGTGCTGGCCAGCATTCCAGACAATGTTCAAGTGCGTTCCTTGCTACGTCAACTCAAGACTCACAGGCCGCGGCATCCCAGTGTCATGCGAAGTTGATATCTACGGAACATTATCAGAATTCATCGGAACATGCGTTTCTGAGGATATGACAACATTACTCGATATCAACAACACCGTCCCAGCAGACTTATATAAGGCTGACATCGAATCCAAGTTTAATTACAAACTTAACGATACATTCATGGGCTTCCACTGTGGTAACACATGCAGCAAACTTCTCTGCAAGCCAACAATGAAGTATCAGAAGATCATGGCAAGAAACTTACCTATCGAAGTTACACAGGGAACTCTCGAAGGCGATATCAAGCCAGGAGACATCACATTCTTCAGACTCCAGTCAACAGCAGATGGACATCTCTACTCATATGTCGCTGATGGAGAAGTCTTACCAGTTGCAACTCACTCATTCGGTTCAATCGGTGTATTCGCAATCAAAGAAATGGGCAGATTCTATCGCCATGTCTTAGTTGAGAACGGATTCCCTCACCATGGTGCAGTCGCATTCGGACACCACGGAAAAGCACTCTTCGAAGTCTTCAAGTACCTCGGTGCTGAGAAGATCGGCTACAACCAGCCAAAGTGCCTCCCATATCCAACAGAAAATCCTTTCGAGGACTAATTTATGAAAATCTATAGCGTATTTGATAAAGAGTTCGCAGAATACGGCAAAATCATCAAAGGTGACTTCGCTGATTTAGTCAATATCCTTAAGGATAAACCATGTCCTGAAAACACAATGTATGTTCCACATGATGCTGACTTCGAAAAGACAGCTTCATGGAAAAACCTTAACGAAGTCTACTACGGTGGACTTCCTGTTCAGGTTGGTTACTGCAACGGACACAACAACAAACTCAATTGCCTTGAATATCATAGAGACTCTGAGTTCAACCTCTCCAACGACGAATTCATCCTTTTAGTCGCAAGACGTGGAGAAATCGTTGACGGTAAGCTCGACACTTCAAAAGTCGTCGCATTCAAAGCTCCAGCCAACGTTATGGTTGAAGTGTTCGCAACAACTCTTCATTACGCTCCATGCGGAGTTGACGGCAAAGGCTTTAGAGTCTTAGTCGTTCTCCCAAGAGGCACAAACGTCGCTCCATTAACCTCACCACTTGAACCATCATTATGGATGACAAACAAGTGGCTTCTCGCTCACAAAGACACAAATGAAGCCAAAAATGGCGCATATATCGGTTTAGTTGGCGAAAATTTGAGTATATAATTGGAGCCATGCTCGAAGAACTTAAAAAAACTGTATTTGAAATGAACAACAAGTTGGTGTCGAGCCAGCTTGTTGTTTTAACTTGGGGAAATGTTTCTGGCTTTGATCCAGGAAGCAAGTTGGTGGTAATTAAGCCATCAGGCGTTCCATACGAAACGATGACTGCTGAAGATATGGTCGTCGTAGATTTAGATGGCAATGTCGTAGAAGGAAAATATAGACCATCAAGCGACACTCCTACGCATCTATATTTATATAAGCACTTCCCAAAAATTAGAGGAGTGGTCCACACACATTCTATGTATGCGACTTCGTTCGCTCAAGCCGGAAGAGATATCCCGCCTTACGGAACAACTCACGCGGATGCATTCTATGGTCCTGTTCCTTGCGCAAGGGCACTAAACAAGGATGAAGTGGAAGAGGCATATGAACTCAACACCGGTGTTGCGATAGTAGAGGAATTCAAAGATAAGGACTATGAAGCAATCCCTGCGGTCCTCTTAAAGAACCATGGAGTGTTCACATGGGGTCCAAATCCAGCTAAGGCGCTCGAGAATGCAATTACATTAGAATATGTCGCGAAAATGGCCGTTCTAACCGAACAAATCAATCCAAACGCAAAAACTATCGACCAATATCTTTTAGATAAGCATTACAACCGCAAACACGGAAAAAATGCATATTATGGTCAAAAAGGAGATAAAAATGATTAAGATTCACATCAAAGACCTCGGAGTCATGAGCTTCGAATTAGACTACAAGAACGCTCCAATCAGTGCTTCTAATTTCTGCGAACTCGCTAGAAGTGGATTCTATGAAGGCGTCATCTATCATAGAGTTATCAAGGGATTCATGATTCAGTGTGGCGGCTATAAGCTTGTTAACGGCAAGATAAAAGCCTGTGAGCCTGAATACTCCATCAAAGGTGAATTCAAATCAAACGGAGTCAACAATGAGATCTCTCATGAAAGAGGCGTTATCTCAATGGCTAGAACAATGGTCAAGGACTCTGCCTGCGCTCAGTTCTTCGTTTGCCACAAAGCCGCAACCTTCCTTGATGGAGAATATGCTGCCTTTGGTAAAATAGTCGATGGATTCGATGTTTTAGACAAGATTGCAACATGCAGAACATATAAGCATTACCCAAATATTCCTGAAGATTTCCCATATGAGCAGTTCGTCATCGAGAAGATTGAAGTAATCGATGAGCCTGTTAACGAATTTCCAAAAATCAAATAATCGATAAGCAGTGGAGCCTCATGAAAGTGAGGCTTTTCTATTACTTAAATAAGTCGCAAAAAAAGCACCCCGATGGAGTGCTTTAGTTTTTTTGATTAGGTTAATTATTTTGAATCTTTTGCGTTGTACTGACCGAATGATGCGCTAACAGCGATACCCTTAGCGAATGTAACTGAGAGTGCATTCAATGTCTTGCCGGCTTCAACCTTTGCTGAGAGCTGTTCTGCATCTTTGCAACCAACGACCCACTGAGCGATTCCTGCACGTCCAACGACTGGAGCGTCAACTGTTAAATTGACTGTTGGTTCACCGAGTGTTTTTAAGCATTTTTCCCAGGTCCAGTCATCCTTTGTTGATTCTGTTGCAGCAGCTGCGTTGATCTTGTCTGCTGTACCCTGGCTGACACCGCAACCAACGAGCATTAATCCAGCACATGCAAGAGCTAAGACTTTTGTAAATTTCTTCATTTTTTTCTCCTGTAATTCCTTAGGTAGGAGCGTATGTCTCTACCGTTGCGATAATTATTTATCGTTAGGCATTACTAATCAATAAAAAAGTAACATTTATTTCGGAAAACTTGTAATAGATTCAAAAACGGGAAAATGTAACTTAATTTATGATATTTTTCCATTTTTTAGAACAAAATATTCAGTATTTATCGAGAGAAAAGATGACATGTTGCCAATTTTTCATTAATCGACAAAGCTTATAAATATAAGTATATCGGTAAAAGTTTACTTAATTCTTTTACTATTTGTCTTGCGCGTATAAAATACCCTCGTACTATTTGAGTACAGGAGAAGCGGTTTTAACACGGCTTATAGAAAGAATTGATGAAAGTATTAATCCTTGTAAACGAGATCAAAGATGCTGATTTAGACATCACATCTGGCATCGCTTCATATTTATCCTCAAAGGGGGTTGAGGTTTTCCTCGAAGAAGAACTCGCTTTGAAGGTAAAAAAAGCAAAGGCAATCTCTTCAACTGAACTAAGAGAAATTTCATTCTTAATCGTCATTGGCGGAGATGGAACTATCTTAAAGTACGGCAAGAAGTACAAGGACTATGATTTCCCGATCCTTGGTATCAATCTTGGACGTGTCGGATGCTTGGCTGAAGCCGAGCCTGACCACTACGAGGAAGCTTTAGACAAGATACTCGCTGGTGAGTACAAGGTTGAAAAACGTGTTTCCCTCGAAGGAACCCTTACCAAATCTAATGGTGATGTGAAGAATGTGTTCGCATTCAATGACATTGTCATTCAGAGAGGAATCTCGCTTAAGATGTTAGATATTCATATCAGCATCAATAGTTCAAACGAGACATCTTTCTACGCAGACGGATTAATAATTGCGACTCCAACCGGTTCAAGCGCTTATTCCCTATCAAGCGGCGGGCCTCTTATGTATCCGACGGCAAAATCATTCGTGATCACGCCTATATGTGCACAGCTTAAGACGATTACATCTCTAGTTGTGTCCAGTGACGATATCATCACCATGAGCATCGGGCAGCATAAGATTAATGATTACATCCCAAATATCGAGATCGATGGAGCAGAGCTTCTCGGCATCGAGCCAGGTGATGTCCTCAAAGTCGCTAAGGGCAACAAAACGCTCAATATCATTAAGGTAAACTTGAACTCATCGCTCTATGAGCCAATCTTCAAGGTTACCAACACATTTGTTAGATAATCTCATCGGAGGCAAATAATGAATAAGATTGTCAAGAAAGTGAACCTCAATCCAACAGTCACATTGATGGATATCGAGGCTCCATTCATCGCCAAGAAAGCTCAGCCTGGACAATTCATCATCGTCCGCGCAAACGAGGAAGGCGAAAGAATCCCTCTCACAGTCGCTGGATACGACAGAGAGGCCGGAACAGTTAGAATCATCTTCCAGATCGTCGGTGGTTCAACAATGGTTCTCAACACACTTAATGAAGGCGACTATGTCCATGACTTCGTCGGCCCATTAGGAAGACCAACAGAAATCGAAGGACTCAAGAAAGTTGCAGTCGTCGGTGGTGGTGTCGGATGCGCTATCGCTTATCCTATCGCTAAAGAACTTCACGACAGAGGCTGTGAAGTCCACTCAGTCATCGGTTTCAGAAACAAAGACTTAGTTATCCTCGAAAAAGAATTCGCAGATTGCTCAAGCGAATTCAGACTTATGTCTGATGATGGCTCTGCTGGTACAAAGGGCTTAGTTACTAACGCTCTCCAGGAACTCATCGAAGCAGGAAATCAGTATGATGAAGTCATCACGATTGGACCTCTCATCATGATGAAATTCGTTGTTAAACTCACAAAGCAGTACAACATCAAGACAACAGTTTCCATGAACCCAATCATGATCGATGGAACAGGTATGTGCGGTGGCTGCCGTTTAACAGTTGGCGGAAAGACAAAGTTCGCTTGCGTTGATGGTCCAGACTTCGACGGATTTGAAGTCGACTTTGACGAAGCAATGGCTAGAGGCCGTCAGTATGCAGAATTCGAGCAGAAAGAAAGAGACAGATTCTGCAACCTTTACAAACAGGAGGCAAAATAAAAATGGCTTTCAACATGAGAAAAGACAAGAATCCAATGCCTTGTCAGGAACCTAATGTTCGTAATAAAAATTTCTTAGAAGTTGCTACCGGTTATACCGAAGAGATGGCAATTGATGAAGCAAAGAGATGCTTGAACTGCAAAAATAAACCATGCGTTGATAACTGCCCAGTTCATATCAACATCCCAGCATTCATCTCAAAAGTTGCAGAAGGCGACTTCGAAGGTGCATTCCAGATCATCTATCAGTCATCTTCCCTTCCAGCAGTCTGCGGACGTGTTTGCCCACAGGAATCACAGTGCGAAGGAAGGTGCACACGTAACATCAAGAGAGGCAATCCAAAAATCGATTCAGAAGCAGTCGGTATCGGACGTCTTGAAAGATTCGTTGCAGATTATCACAACTCACACGCTGCTTTAGCTTCAGCTAAGCCAGCTACAAACGGCCATAAGGTCGCAATCATCGGCTCAGGTCCTGCTGGACTCTCATGCGCTGGTGACTTAGTCAAACTCGGCTATGAAATCACAATCTTCGAGGCTTTGCACCTCGCAGGTGGCGTTCTTGTTTACGGTATCCCAGAATTCCGTCTTCCAAAGACAATCGTCCAGAAGGAAGTCGACAACTTAATCGCTCAGGGCGTCAAGGTTGAGACAAACGTTGTCATTGGTAAGACAATCACTATCGACGAATTAATGGATGATATGGGATTCGAAGCAGTCTTCATCGGATCAGGCGCAGGACTTCCAAAGTTCATGGGCATCCCAGGTGAAAACTACAAAGGTGTCTTCTCCGCTAACGAAATCTTAACTAGAACAAACCTCATGAAGGCTTACAAAGAAGATTCAAGAACTCCAATCTTCCACGGCCACAAAGTCGCAGTCGTCGGCGGCGGTAACGTCGCTATGGACGCATGCCGTGTTGCAAAGAGACTTGGAGCTGAAGAAGTTTACATCATCTATAGACGTGGTCTCGAAGAACTCCCTGCACGTAAGGAAGAAGTCGAGCACGCAATGGAAGAGGGCATCATCTTCAAGACTCTTACAAACCCAACCGCAATCCTCGGTGATGAGCAGGGCAACGTAAGAGCAATCACAGTCGTTGATATGGAACTCGGAGAACCAGACGAAGCAGGCAGACGCCGTCCAATCGTCAAAGAAGGCTCAGAGCATGAACTCGAGATGGATTGTGTCATCATGTCACTTGGCACAAGCCCAAACCCACTCATCAAATCAACAACTGAAGGCTTAGACACAAACAAGCACGGATGCATCGTCGCTGATGAAAACGGCGCAACATCACGTCCAGGTGTCTTCGCTGGTGGTGACGCAGTCACTGGTGCAGCAACAGTCATCCTCGCTATGGGCGCAGGAAAGACAGGTGCAGCTTCAATCGACGCTTACATCAAAGCAAAAGCACAGTAATTTGCTAAAAACTTAAAAGGGAGCCACACGGTTCCCTTTTTTCTTTGTTTAACGCCATAAATATTGATGAAGTTATTTTGGGAGCGAACAGAGGAATTGAAGAAGGCAATATATAAAGTCTTCTTTTTATATATAATTTAAGTAGGATGAAATATAAACTCTCTGACTTAGGGTTAAAACTAAACAACCAACAACTCACAGACTTTGGTTTCGTAAACGGAGTCAAGACGGTAACTGTAGATGATGATTTCCTCTTGACCTTTACTTTTTTAAGCGAATTTTTAGAAGTGAAAGCAATCGATAGGAACGATGAAGAGGAGTATATGCCTTTCAATATAGATTCCAATAGGGGTGGAATATCATCTTTTCTTCATTCTAAGGCGGATGAAGAGATTGCGCGCTTAGTTAAGCAATCGCATCTAGAGAGCGTCTCAAAAGAGGAATTATTCACATATATCGAAGAAACATTCAGTTCGAAACCTGCAAACCCATTCAACGATGTCGATGCCATGGCATTTAGAAATGAATTTGGAAAATGGTTTGTCCTCTACATGACCGTTAAAGCAGATCGAATTTACAAGAATAGGTCAGAGGACTTAATTGAAATAATAAATATCAAACTACCTAAAGAAGCGTTGGACAAATCTATCTCTAGGGGAATTGCTCACCCAGCCTATCACATGAACAAAAAATACTGGGTTAGCATAGTCTTAAATGAAGTTAAGCTTGATGATATAAAAGAACTCCTGATGCTCTCATATGTTGCAACGGGAGAAAAAGGTTACAACTAATCCTTAAAAAATGGGGTAAAATACAACTATGAATTTCAATACGAGTGATCTTAATAAAAACGCCTACATGCTTACGGGCAAATTCAAAAGACAGGGCTATGACTGGTGGTGGCATTCATTCACCGCGATAGATGATGAGACGGGAGAAGAAGTCCCTTTCTTCATTGAGTTTTTCTTAATAAATCCAGGAAACAAGAAATCGCCAGTCATTTTAGGACAGAGTAAAGAAGCGAAGGAAAAAGGGCTTAAGCCATCCTATTTAATGATTAAATGCGGAAGGTGGGGAGAAGGAAAGAAACAGCTCCACAAATTCATCCCATGGACCGATTTCTCGGTTCATGAAAAAGCCCCATTTTTCATTGAGGCTAAAGATAATTTCTGCAGCGAGGTTATCTTAAGAGGCAATGTCACGGTTTCAGAAGAAACAAGGGATAAATACCCAGAGATGATGTGTGACGCTGGTTCGATGCAGTTTTCATTAAAAATGAAAAAACAAATAGCATGGAACGTAGGTTATGGAACCTCAAAACTCTTTAGAGACCTTAAAGCGTTTGAGATGTATTGGCACGCCGAAGGCATGAAAACTCTTTACGAGGGCGAGATTACTCTAGATGGAAAACATTACACCGTTACACCTGGAAGATCATTCGGTTATGCCGATAAGAACTGGGGTTCAAATTTCACATCTCCGTGGGTTTGGCTATCATCTTGCTGTTTCTATTCCTACACTAGGAGGAAACAGTTGGAGAATACCGTATTCGACATTGGAGGCGGCAAACCTAAAGTGTTCGGCATCACTCTTCCAAGAAGATTGTTGGGTGCGTTATGGTTAGAAGGGGAGGCGTATGAATTTAACTTCTCCAAATTCTGGACAAAATCAGGGTGTGAATTCAGTGAAGAAGAGGATGGACCGGAAATCGTCTGGCATGTGAAAATGTTCAACAAGACACACATCCTTGAAGTTGAGGCCAACTGCAACAAAGACGATATGCTATTCGTCAACTACGAAGATCCAAAAGGCATGAAGAAATTCAATAAGCTTTGGAATGGCGGTAACGGCATCGCCCATCTTAAACTATATAAGAAAATTAAAGGCGGAGAGCCTGAATTAATTGAAGATATGGTCGCTAGCCATTTAGGCTGCGAATACGGTGAATTCGATAAATGATGTTATGTGTTTACCTAAAATAATAGGTAATAAAATAATACGATAGATAGAGGTGTATTTATGCCAGCAATAATCACTCATTACTCTTATTGCGTAAATGCGATGAGAGATAAAGACGGAATATATAAAGACGCGACAATCCTTGGCTCACAAGGACCTGATCCATTCTTTTTCTATGGCCAGATTCCTTGGAAGAAAAGAAAGAATAAAGAGGATGTAAACTCATATGGCATGACCCTTCATCACATGGATATAAGCGATGTATATCTCGCCTTAATGGACTACGCGAATAACGCTGGAGAAGATAAAGAATTTCTTTGGGCTTTCATAGAAGGCCTACTCATCCATTACTCAATGGACAGGAATTGTCATCCGTTCATATTTGCCATGTCAGGTTTTAGCGATAAAGAAGAAGAGAAGAAGATGTGGTCTTTATCCCACATGTGGTATGAGACTCTTTTAGATAATGTCATTGGCAAGAAATTTGGCACGCTTACCATTCATGCGGGTGAAAAATACCTTAAGATTGACAATAAAATGTTATTGAAAATATCTAAGATGTGGCACTCAGTAAATGATAGAGTTCACGTAAAAGACAACATTACTGAAAAGAGCTTCTATTATTCAACAAAGGATTATAGGACGGCGATGAAAATCACAAACGTCCCTCATAAATTCAGCTTCTGGTTCACCAAAAACATAATGGGTGACTATTCGCAGTCCCACAGAATGAACATACCTCTTGAGATGCCTAAGATGTATGCGCATATAGATTTCTTGAATATCGAACACAAAGAGTGGCCAAACTGTGTCACTGGCGAAATGAGGAACGAATCCTTCCTAGATTTGTGGGATGCCTCAATAAAGGATTATCAAGCGGCTTGCAGACTAATTGATAGGAAGAAAGCAGGCGAAGACATCAGCAAAGAGTTTAGAGAATACATATCCAACATCGATCATGATGGATTCGAGCCTGAACTTCCGATGAAATATCAATCCGTCGTCTGGGAATGGCCAGAAAAAGAAACATTAAAAAAGGCCTCATAAGAGACCTTTTATTTATAAAGTTTTTTAGGAGTGTAATCATCTCCGAGGTATGGATCGAATAATCTTACGAATTCGCCTTTGGAGAGAAGTGCTCCTTCATGCATCTTCTGAATGATTCCGTAGCGATCGATAACCATTGTGGCTGGAATGCCTTTTGGATTCCAACAATAAGTGATTGATTTCTTATATGTATCATTGCTTACATTGATTTCATCGATACCCATAGGGAATGACAAATTGAACTTATTTCTCCAATCAACAGCGTCTTGGAGAGTATCTTTTCTATCACTAGAAAGCGCGACGATTTCGACTTTATCGTTGTTTTCTCTATAGTATTCATCCATATATGGCATTTCTTTTTCGCACCATCCACACCATGTGGCCCAGAGGTTAATCGCTAAGACTTCATGTCCCTTTAAATAATCTGATGCCATCTGACGGAAAGGCTTGCCGGTTGGATCTGCCACCGTAACCTCAAAGTCATGTAAAACCTGACCGACTTTGTATGTGTGTCCTGACTCGACTTCCTCTTTTATGATTGACGTTGTGAATGATACATCAACAGAGACGTCTCCTTTTTTGATCTTGGTAGTATCTGGAACCCATCCCTCTGGAACGTTTGCGAATGATAAATCGTAATCTCCTGAAGGCATTCTCTTGGCGGTGAATCCGTCATTGTCGGTCATGAGGGAAGCGATGAGTTTGTTCCCCTGTTTGATATTGATTTGAGCATCTTCGATTGGAAGACCATTCATCTGAGTGAGGTTGAATTCAATGATTGTTGAAGGACCTGATGCACAGCCTGTTAATGGCAATATGCACAATGTTCCTAGTAATAGCGCGAGTGTATTCTTTTTCATAAATAAACACCTTTCTTCTTTTTGCAATGTTGATATTAAACAACAACGGGATAATCATTCAATCGTTTTCGTTAAATTACAATGATTTTTGTGTATTTCCGTTATTAGGATAATTAAAATTATCAACATGAATGTTTTTAAAAGAACATATTGCCGCATTTTCCAAAAGACGATGTATCTAGCCGTCGGAGCGATGAGATTTAGGGAACCAACCCTTATCAAAGGCTCAGGATCGGTTAAAAAGATAGCTCCGTTGCTCAATGGGAAAAGGGTATTGATCGTCTCCACGCCATCGATTGTTAAATACGGTCTTCTTGAACCGATGCTTGATTCGTTCAGGGCTAAGGGAATCGAGTTCTTTGTTTTTGATAAAATTGTTCCTAATCCGACGTTTTCCGCGATATATGAGTGCAGGGATTTTGCAATCTCCAATAAGACAAACGCAATAGTGGCGGTAGGCGGTGGCTCAGCCTTAGATACCGCTAAAGCTGTGATTTGTCTTTTAACATCCAGTGACCAGGATCTAAATCACTATAAAGGAATGCTCAAATGCAAAAAGAAATACCCTTTATTTATCGCCATTCCAACGACAGCTGGATCTGGTTCAGAAGTCACAGTGGCATCAGTTGTCACAAATGAGAAAACCGGTGATAAATTCGCCATTAGCGACCCAAAGCTTATCCCCGATTACGCTGTTTTAGACCCAAATTTGATGGTTAATCTTCCAAAACATGTCATAGCGACTACTGGCATGGACGCTTTAACACACGCTGTTGAAAGTTATATCGGGCACTCAAATTACAAGAAGACAAGAATTTATGCCCAAACATCTGTTGCTTTGATAGCCGAAAATCTTCTTGATTTTTATCAAAATCCAAAGAACACTCAAGCGGCATTGAATATGCAATATGCCTCATATTTAGCCGGTCTAGCATTCACTAAATCATATGTTGGTTATGTTCACGCTTTAGCACATTCTCTAGGAGGAAAATACAACGTCCCACACGGAGAAGCTAACGCCATTTTGTTGCCGTTTGTTTTACAATCCTATGGGAAAAAGGCTGCTAAGAGCCTTCAAAAGCTCGACTCCATCATCAATTTACGACAAAAAAACAGCACATTATGCGCAAGCGAGCATTTTATCGAGTGGATTAAGGGACTAAATGCTAAAATGTCGATCGTCAATAGAATGGCTGAAATCATCAAAGTTGAAGACTTGGATGAACTTGCTAGACACGCTGATAAAGAAGCGAATCCGCTTTATCCTGTTCCGAAAGAACTGGACAAAGAACAACTGAAAGCCATTTACTTAGAGGTCATCAAATGAAGATCGAAACTTCAAGCTTAAACGGACTAACATTCATAGAAATCGAGAATAACGCCAATATGAAAGTGGTGTTATCTACCTTTGGCGCTGCAATTTATTCAATATCCATCGATGGTGAGTTCATGACGTCTTCTGAAATGGATAAAACGGTTTGGTCTATGTCGCCATCGTATTCTGGAAAGACTGTCGGAAGAATTGCGGGGCGAATCAAAGACGGAATCCTCGTCTACAAAGGCAATAAATACCAATTGGATAAAAATGAATGCAATAAGACATGCCATCATGGCGGAGATGGCCTTTTCGCCTTCTCGACCTACAAGATGGACACTCATTTAGAAGAAGATGGAGTCTATGTTGATTTTTATAAAATTGACGATAATTCAAAATTCCCGGGCAAATTGACCTTTAGAGTGAGATATATAATTCCTCATAACGACACGTTCGTCAGAATCGAACACATGACAACATCTGATGTTTACACTCCGGTAAACTTCACTAGCCACACATATTTCTCGCTCGGAGAAGATTCTATTGAAGAAACTGTTATTCAAATCAACGCGGATGAAGTTGAAAGCTATGATGAGGATTTGATTGCAATCGGTTTAAGAGAAGTTCCAGACCACCTTGATTTTAGAAAAGGAAAAGCGTTAAAAGACGTTTTAGAAAATGAGGAATACAAATCACCTAGACTACTAGGTTTAGACCACGCGTTTAAATTTTCGTTTAAAGATGGAAAAAAACCGGAGATGTCGTTAACTGGCAAAAAGTATAAGATGTGTCTTGTTACATCATTGCCAGCGGTCCAGCTTTACAGCTTCAATTTCCCGAATGAAGAAGTGATGATGACTAACGGATTGTTCGGAAGGATTCATGGCGCGATGGCGGTCGAGCCGATGTATGTTCCAGGAGATTATGAATCCATGACCGTTTCTCCAAGTGAGCCAAAGAGAAACTTCATTGAATACCATTTCGAAAGAGTATAGGAGACGATATGTTAGACAAAGAATATTTAGAAAAAGCTAGAGAACTTTTTATTGATACTTTTAAAGTTGAACCAACCCATAATTTCATCTCCTATGGAAGATTGGAGTTATGTGGAAACCACACCGATCATAACCATGGCTTATGCCTAGTTGGAACATGCTCACTTTCAATCAAAGCCGCTGTTAAAGAGGATTCAGAAAAGGTAACAATAAAATCCGATGGTTACAAACCTTTTACAATTAACATTAACGATTTAGAAGCAAAAGAAAATGAAAAATCCACAAGCATCGCATTAACTAAAGGCGTCTTGTATAAACTCAAGTCCCTTGGCTATAAAATCGGTGGATTTAAAGCTTCATGCAACTCAAATATTTATAATGGCGCAGGAGTTTCATCTAGCGCTGCATTTGAATTGTTTATTGCTGAAGTCATCAATGCTTTATATAACGAGGATAAGATTGATAGATTGACCCTCGCTCAAGTCGGACAATTCGCTGAGAATGACTACTTTGGAAAACGCTCAGGATTACTCGATCAGTGCGGTTCATCATTTGGAGGAGTATGTGCCTTAGATTTCGCTGACCCATCAAACGCGATTGTTGAACCGATCAAATTCCCAAATTGGCCAATGAAGATATTCTTGGTCAACCCTGGAATGAGCCACGCGCATATGGACAATCTATATTCATCGATTCCAGATGATATGAAGGCCGTCGCTAGAGCCTTTGGCAAATCGGTGTTAAGAGAAGTGGATGAGGGCACGTTTAATTCAAGAATAGACACTCTTGAAGGCGTCACGAAATTCCAAAAGAAACGCGCTATTCATTTTATGAATGAGAACAAGAGAGTCGCTAGAATAATCAATGCCGTTAAAAATGATGATATGGCTGATTTTATTCAAGTCGTAAGAGAATGTGAGAAATCACAAGAGGACTTATTGAAGAACGTCTGCGTTCCTGGAAAATATAAAGGTTCACCACTAGAAGCGGTCAGAAGAGCCAACAAAGTTCTTAAGATCGGTACCTCTAGAGTCATGGGCGGAGGCTTTGCCGGTTCTATCATTTGTTTAGTTCCAAATGAGGAAGAGGTTGCATTTATCGCTCATATGAATAAATATTACGAGGGCAAAGTTGTTGAGGTATACATCCCTTCAACCGGTGCACACGAGGTTAAGTAATGGACAGAAAGTCAGGAATATTGATGCCTATTGCCTCTCTCCCTTCAAGATTTGGAGTTGGAGCGTTTGGCAAAGAAACGAAGCAATTCATCGACATCATCAAAGATGGAGGCTTTTCTTTATGGCAGATACTCCCTTTAAACCCGCTCGGTTATGGACACTCTCCTTATCAGCCTTTTTCTTCATTCGCTTTAGAGGAACTTTACATCGACTTGGATGATTTGGCCGACAAAGGATTAATTGAAAGAGTGCCTTCCTTCAATGAAGATAAGACAAAAATCGATTACGAAAACATCAGAATCTATAAATCCAAACATCTCCACGACGCTTTCAGGGCAGAAATGAGAAGAAACCCTAGATGCTTAACCAAATTCAAACAATCGCATTCTTGGGTCGAGGATTGGGCTCTTTTCATGATGAACAAGAGACTAGAAGGTCTCAAATGTTGGAAAGACTGGAAGAAGAACAGGAAAGAAATGATTGGAAAACCTTTGCCTAGAAGTAGAACCGCAAAGTCTCGCATCAACTACGAAATCTGGCTCCAAATGACGCTTTATCGTCAGTGGGCAGATATCAAGAGATACGCTAACGAAAAAGGAATAAAGATCATCGGAGATATCCCATTCTATGTAGGTTATGATTCATGTGATTTATGGGCTGAACAAAAAGCGTTCCTGCTCGACAAGAACAAAGATCCTAAATTCATCGCAGGATGCCCACCTGATTATTTCTCAGAAACCGGTCAAAGATGGGGAAACCCAATCTATGATTGGAAATACATTGAGAACCACGATTTCGATTTCTTCTTCAAGAGACTTTTGAAGAACGGTGAGATATACGACATCATCCGTTTGGATCACTTCCGCGCATTTGACACCTATTGGAAAGTCCCATCAAGTTGTCCAACCGCAATTGATGGAGAGTGGATTTACGGACCTGGCTATAAGATTTTTGACAAATTCTTTGAGATGAATACGGGCATCGAGATCATCGCCGAGGATTTGGGCGAATTAAGACCTCAGGTATATGTCTTAAGAGACCATTACGATTTCCCTGGCATGAATGTCATCGAATTCACGTTTGAAGATGAGAATTTCAAAGGAAAGAAGTCGTTCAATAAGGAGAACATGGTCGCATATCTAGGCACTCATGACAACGAACCGTTCAAGCCATTCTTTGCTTCGCTCAAAGAAGAAACCAAAGCTAAGTGGCTTAAGAAACTAGATGAGCTAAAGATTCCAGAAGGCTCACCATGCGAGAGATTCACTCATTACTTATTTAGTAAGAAATGCAACTATGCTATCATCTCAACCGCAGATATCTTGGCATTAGGAAATGAAGCAAGAATCAATTCTCCAGGCATCATCGATGACAAGAACTGGTGCTGGAAACTCAAGGACTATAGAGATTTAAAGTCCGCTATGCCTGAAATGGCAAAACTCAACAAACTATATAACAGATAATGACTAAAATTGGATTAGTATCCCTCGGATGCTCAAAAAACTTAATCGACAGCGAGATGATGCTCGCCATGTTTAAAAATGGCGACTATGAATACGTCTCCGATCCTGCAAAGGCTGATTTGATTATAATCAACACCTGCGGTTTTATCGAATCTGCTAAGCGCGAGACAATCGACACTATTTTAGAGATGGCCAAATACCACGCTAAACTCGTCTGTGTCGGATGTTTTGTCGAAAGAAACCTCGATGAGTTGAAAGAGGCGATACCGGAAGTGGACCTTTGGGTTCCAATTAGAGAATATGCTCATTTGCACGAGAGAATAGACGAATTGCTGAACGTTACCGACGTTAAGAAGATCGACCCGCTTGATAGAGTCATTTCTACTCCTGACTATTCTGCCTTCTTAAGAATCTCGGATGGTTGCAACAATTTCTGCGCTTTTTGCGCAATTCCGTTCATCAGAGGCAGATTTAAGTCGAGACCATATGAGGAAATCTTAAAAGAGGCTAAAGCCCTCAAAGCGAAAGGAATCAAGGAAATCTCGATTATTTCTCAAGACACGACCTACTATGGCCGCGATTTTGATGGTGCAAGGCCAAATATATACGACTTGCTTAAGGAACTCGATGGAATGGGTTTCTACTCAATCCGTCTTTTATATCTCTATCCTGGAGAAATCAGCGATGAACTTCTTTATCTCATAAGAGATTCGAAGAGCATTGCCCATTATCTCGATATCCCGATTCAGTGCGCTTCCTCCAATCTTTTAAGATTGATGAACCGTCATGATAGAAAACCTGATATCGTTAGGCTTTTTAAGAAGATCAGAGAGATTATTCCGGATGCCGTTTTAAGAACCACTTTGATTTCAGGATTCCCTGGCGAGACAACTAGAGATCAGATTGAGACTCTTAAGTTCATAGAAGAAGTGCAGTTCGATAAACTTGGCGATTTCACATATTCAAGGGAAGAAGGAACCGCAGCTTATGGCTACAAACACCAGGTTAGGGAATCGACCAAAGCGAGAAGGCGTGATGAAATCATGACTCTCCAAAAGAAGATATCCTACAACAAGAACAAGACCCACATCGGGGAAGTGATGGAAGGAATCGTCACCGGCTTTGATAGAGCTCACAATTCCTACACGATTAGAACATATTGGAACGCGCCTGATGATATCGACGGAAACATTTACTTTGCATCATCGAAATGCTTTAAAGCTGGTCAAATCATTAAAGTCAGAATCACAAACGCATTCATCTACGACTTGATAGCGGAATACGTTCCTGAATAGAGCTGGGAGACCGGCTCTTTTTGTTAATTGATAAATATAGTAATTTTTACTTCATTTCTTAATCACTTAACTATATAATTCACAATGCACTTAGGTGCTATGCCCCTTTAGTTAATCGGTATAACAGATCCATGGTAAGGATCAATGCGCAGTCCGACTCTGCGTTGGGGCACCATATAAGAAGCATAGGTTTGATACAAAGATTTCAGTTAGTATCAAGCCTTTTTTCTTCGCTAGACTAGGTGCGAACTCAGATA